>JALYXS010000145.1 GCA_030946965.1 Acidobacteriota bacterium | reverse complement strand
GGATGGACCCGCGCGTCATACCCGACGTTTCCGCCAGCGCCGACATCCGGACAGGCGGTGAAAAAAATGTGCGCGTTGTGCCGCTTAATGCCGTCTTCCGCGATAGCCCGTCCGCGAAGCCTTTTGTTTATGTACGCGGCCCCGAAGGATGGCAGAAGCGCGCCGTTGAATTAGGCTTATCGAACCACATCGTGGCGGCGCTGCATTCGGGCGTGGAGAAAGGCGAGGTCGTGGCGTTGGAACGGCCGGCTTCGGGAAAAACGGTAAACCAGTAAGGGCCATGGCATCCAAGGATTTAAAACCTAAACACAAAATCGGCCACTCGCGCTGGTCGCTGCGCAAGAAAATTCTGATCTGGTTGCTGCTTGTATTGGGGGCGGGGGGCGCGATTGCCGCTTACCGCTACACCGGAACCACGCCGGTCGACGTGCCGGTGGCGCGCGTTCGCCGCGGCGATTTCGTCATTAGCGTGAAGACGCGCGGCGAAATTCGTAGCACGCGCTCGCTAATTCTGACCGCGCCTCAGGTGCCCGATCCCCGAATTGTGAAGCTGGCCGAATCCGGCCGTCCGATCAAAAAGGGCGATGTCGTGATTGAATTCGACGCCGTTCAGCAGGAGCAGAACTTTATCGAGAAGAGCACCAGCGTTCGGACCGCCGATAGCGAGATCGTGCAGTTGAAAGCGTCTCAGAAAATCGAAAACGAAATGGACGGCATGAATTTGATGGCGTCCCAATACAACGTCGAACGGGCCAAGCTCGAGGCCAGCAAAGCCGAGATACTTTCGCAGATTGAAGGCGCTAAAAATCGCATCAACGTGGGTGTGTCGCAAGGCGAACTGGGGCAGGTCGAGACCAGCATCAAATCGCGCAAGGTTTCTCATGGGGCCGACGACGAGCGCCTCGATCAGAAGAAAGACAAGACTGTCCGGGATATGAATCTTGCCAAGAGCTACATGTCGAAGATGGTGATTCGCGCGCCGAACGACGGAATCGTGAATATCCTGCCGAACTTTCGCGCCGGAGGATCGTTCGGCAGTTCGCCTCCGGCTTTCAAAGAGGGCGACCGTGCCTGGACCGGAGCCGCGATTGCCGAAATCCCCGACCTTTCCGAGATGCGCGTCGAGTTAAAGCTGGAAGAGGTGGATCGCGGCAAGCTCAAGCTGGGCCAGCCGCTCCATTTGCGCGTGGACGCAGTCCCGGAAAAGCAGTTTTCAGCGGATCTGGATTGGATCAGCCCGATTGCCACGCTGGTCTTTCGTACGTTTCCGCCGGAAAAGCTGTTCCCCGCGAAGGCGACTTTGAAGAACCTGGATCCGCGTTTGCGGCCGGGCATGAGCGCCACGACCGAGATCGATGTCGAGCGGCAGCCGCGCGTGCTGCTGATCCCCGCCAAGGCCAGTTTCCTGCAAAATGGCAAGCCCGCCGTTTACGTCCAGAAAGGGCAGCAATTTCTGGTGCGGCCGATTGAGGTGGGCAAGCGGAACGAGGACGATATCGTGGTTCTCAGCGGCTTGAAGGAAGGCGAAATCGTAACGCTCGAGAGCCCGGCCGAATCCGCCAAGCGCGCTCGGAAAAAGTTATGAGCGTGCCGTCCCGCATCGCATGAAGAAAATCATAATCCGCGTCGTAGTTCTCTTGGTATTGCTCGGAGCGGGCTGGGGCGTTTACGCCGTTTATAAGCAGCTCCCACAGCGGCAGCAACTCGTTCCCGTCGCTAAAGTGCTACGCGGCGATGTCGTGATTCGCGCCTACTCGCGCGGCGAATTGCGCGCCGTGCGTTCGGCTACTCTGACCGCTCCCAATCTATTTTCGACCGTGCAGGTGACGCGCCTTGCGCCGCTTGGCAGCCTCGCGCACGAGAAGGATCTAATTGTCGAATTCGACGATTCCGAGCGGCGCGCCTCGCTCGATGAAACGCTTCTGGAAGTGGACCAGACGGATGAGCAGATTAAAAAGTCGCAAGCCGATTTGGCGATCCGGACCAATCAGGATCAGGTGGATCTTCTCAAAGCGAAGTACTCGGTGCGGCGCGCGGAGCTGGAAGTCAAACGAAATCCGCTGCTCTCTGAAATCGACGCGAAGAAGAACGTGCTGAATCTGGAGGAATCGCGGCGGCGGCTGTCGCAGCTCGAAAGCGACATCAAGTCCCGTCAGGAGCAAGCGCTAGCGGAGATTGCCGTTCTGCGCGCGCAGCGTGCCAAGAGCATGATCGACGTGGCGCGCGAGAACCAGCGGATCGCGCAAGCGAAAGTACTTTCGCCGATGACGGGTTTAGTGGCCGTCCGGCAAAATCGCGGACAAGGTTTTTTCTTCCCCGGCATGCAGCTTCCCGACATTCGGGAAGGAGACACGCTACAGCCGGGTATGCCCGTGGCCGACGTGCTCGATTTATCGGAGCTCGAAGTAGTGGCGCGCGTGGGCGAGCTCGATCGCGCGAATCTGCACGAAGGGCAGGAAGTTTCGATTCACCTCGACGCCGTTCCGGACAAAAAATTTCGCGGAAAAATCAAGAATATGAGCGGCACGGCGAGTTCGAATATTTTTTCGGGCGATCCCGCGAAGAAGTTCGACGTCGTTTTCGCGATCGATATGCGGCAGTTATTGACGGGATTAGGGGCGTCGTCCGAACAGGTGCGCCAGATCATGGAAACGGCGGAGCGGAACGCGAAAAGGGCGCCCGCGCCGCCGCAAGGCGCCGCCATGGCGGCTATGATGGCCAAAATGAAGCCCGGTGCGCCGCCACCGCCACCAGGCGCTAGAATGCCGGCCGCTCCTCCGAAGCCTGCTGGCCCTCCTCCTCCCACCGCGGCTCCAGGCGGGGCTGCTTCCAATGCGGACCTAATGCGCTTTGCCGCCGCCGCCGCATCGACTTCCGGCACCGAGGAGGAACGCGCCCGCGCCAAGCTGCCGCCGCCTCCCGAAGAAGATTCGCAGTTGAACGTTCTGCTGCGTCCCGGTCTGTTGGCCGATGTCGAAATCATCGTTGAGAAGATTCCCGACGCGATCCACGTTCCGAATCAAGCGATTTTTGAGAAGAACGGACAACAATACGTCTTCGCGCGAAATGGGAAACGCTTTGAAGAGCGCCCCGTGAAGATCGCCAAGCGGAGTGAAACCGCGACCGTGATTGCACAGGGATTGAAGCCGGGAGAGACGATAGCGCTGGCTGATCCGAACGCGACCAAGGTGGATGGCAAATCGGATAAGAAATCGGGCGGTCCCATGTCCGGGATGCCGGCCGGCGGGGCGAAGGGAGGCAAATGATCGTGAATTTGTGGTGGGGGCGAAACTGAGTATGCTCGGCCTTTCCGGTATCCTGCCCGAATTGAAGATGGGGGTTTCGAGCCTCCTCGCGCACAAGCTGCGCAGCTTGCTGACCATGCTCGGCATGATCTTTGGAGTGGGCGCCGTGGTCGCCATGCTCTCAATTACCGCCGGAGCGCAAAAAGAGATGATGAGTTTCATCGATCAACTCGGCGTCAACAACATCATCATCGAAGCGCGCGAGGCCGTGGACCGCAATGAGCTTCAGCAGGTCCGAACCATTTCCCCCGGCCTCACGTTCCGCGACTATCGCGCGATCTCGGAAAATATCCAAGGGGTCGAAGCCATGACGCCTCGTAAACGCTTCAAGCCCACGCGGGTCTTGCCGAAATCCACCCAGGAACTGCCGCAACTGATCGGCGTGCTTCCGAATTTCGCCGAGATCAACAGCATGAAGGTAGTCTCCGGGAGGTTTTTCACCGCGGACGAAAATATGAAATCCGCGCCGGTATGCGTGTTGGGTGAATCCGCCAAGATCAATCTGCTCGGCTTCGATCCCGCAATCGGAAAATACGTCAAGATCAACGACGTCTGGCTGCAGGTAATCGGCGTTCTGGCGCAGCAGGCCGGGTCGGACGACGCTGAAGGTTTGCAGGCGCTGAACCGCAACAATCTGGTCGTCTCCCCTCTGAACACGGTGATGCGCCGCTTTGAAGACAACAATAGCTATTTGAAAGATGAGATCGACGGCATCTATATGAAGGTCGAAACCGGCGTCGATTCGGTGGAGACGGCAAACGTGGTGCGCGCGATTCTTACAGCCACGCACAAAGACGCGGGCGATTTCAGTGTGATCGTTCCGGCGGGCCTGCTCGAAGAACGGCGGCGCACGCAGTTCATCTTCAGCGTCGTCATGATTTGCATCGCGGGCATCTCGCTGCTGGTCGGCGGCATCGGCATCATGAATATCATGCTGGCGACGGTGCTGGAGCGCACGCGCGAGATCGGCATCCGCAGGGCCATTGGAGCGAAGCGCGCCGACATCGTCCGGCAATTCTTGTCGGAAGCCGTGTTGATTTCGATCGTCGGCGGACTCATTGGAATCGTCTGCGGCTTCGGGCTTTCGCGCATCATCGCAACAGCGGCGGGGTGGTCTACGGTCGTTACCGTTTCCTCCATCGTGATTGCGTTTGGCGTGTCCGTTTTTATTGGAATGTTATTTGGAATTTATCCGGCCGTGCAGGCGGCTAAACTCGATCCTGTCGAAGCCATGCGTTACGAGTAGCTTATGAAAAATTTGCTAGCCCGCATTATTACCGTCGCGATCTGCGCGCTTCCCATGTCCGCGCAGATTAACTCATTCCCTAAGCCCAATTACTTTCGCGAGACCTTCGCCAAACCCGTAACGCACGTGGAACTGCGGCCGCCGGTGCGGCTTGCCGACTACGTGGTCGAGGGCAAAGACGGGAAGAAGTTGGAGCTGTCTCTACACAACTATCTCGAGCTTGTGATGGCGAACAACACCGATATCTCGGTATCGCGTCTCACCGTGCAAACTTCGCAAAATGCAATCACGCGTGCGTTCGCGCCCTTTGACCCTCTGGCGACGGGGCGCTGGACCACGACTCGCTCCACCACCCCCGCGAGCGACGCGTTGCAAGGCGCCGCAACGCTGCAAACGTTGCAACAACCCGCCAATTTTCAATGGCAGCAATTGCTGCCGAGCGGCACGCAGTACAACGTGCAATTCTTCGGACAGAAGATTTCCACCAATAGCGGATTCCAAAATTTCAATCCCGCGTTGAATGCTTCGCTCGCCGTAAATTTCGTCCAGCCGCTTTTGAAAAATCGCGGCACGTACGTGAACCGGCTGTTCATCATGAGCGCCCGCAGCCAGTTTCGCGTGACCGAATATAGCCTGAAGGATCGCGTGATCGGGTTAATTGGGGATGCGGAAAACGCTTACTGGGACGTGGTTCTGGCGCGCGAAACTTTACGCGTGCAAGAGAGCGCGCTCGATTTGGCGAACCAGGCTCTCAAGCGCGCGCAGCAGGAACTCGATCTGGGCGCGATGTCGCCGCTCGATATTTTCAATCCTCAGCAGCAGGTGGCGACCGCCGAGATTGGTGTCTCGCAAGCGCGCTATACGCTGCTCCAGCGAGAGGATGCCTTGCGCCGCCAGATGGGCGCGGATCTCGATCCATCGATCCGGCTGCTGCCGGTCACCCTGACCGAAACGGTGTCGCTGCCCGGCGAAGCGCCACCCGTCGATGCGGATGCGGAGATTGAGCGGGCGTTACGCAGCCGCCAGGATCTGAAAGCCGTGAAACAGTCGCTCGACGTGGACGACCTTGGCATCAAGGCCGCTACCAATAACCTTCGTCCGGATTTATCTCTGGTCGGCGGTTACACTTCGCAGGGTCGCGGCGGTATCTTCACGCCCCGCCAGAATAATAGCCTGTTCACCGACCCGGCTTTGTCCCTTTCGAATTTCAGCCCGGTTCCAGGCGGCTTCAACGACGCTCTTAGTCAGCTTTTCGGATTCGGATACCCCATCTATTCATTCGGTCTCCAACTGCGGCTGCCGATTCGGAACCGCGCCGCGGCGGCCGATCTGGCGGACGCGCTGGTTTCGAAGAAGCGCGATTCTTTGCAGGTACGGAACACTGAGCAGACCATCCGGCTCGACATTCTAAACGCGGTGAACGCGACTGAATCGTCCAAAGAGAGTATCA
>JALYXS010000130.1 GCA_030946965.1 Acidobacteriota bacterium | reverse complement strand
ACTCAACCCAGTGCCCGCGCCCCGTCCGACAATCGCGATTCCATGCCGGTTGGTGACCTGGACGATCGCCGAAACATCCTCGGTGGATCGAGGGAACACGACCATATCGGGACGCGCCTTATCTACGCTGCCATCGTACTCATACAATTTCAAATCGTCCGGTTGGTCTAAATAACCGCGAGGACCAAGGAGTGAGGCCAGCTCCTTGCGGGCTGTTTCAAAGGAGGCTTTGAACATAGTTCACCATCTTCTCGTCCATCCAGTTGGTGGCGTTGATGATCTTCTCCAATACCTTGCCATTGCGGTCGATGATATAAGTCTCGGGGAACTGAACAGTGCCGTATTTGCGGTTCACGTTCTGCTCCGGATCGCGCGCCGTGAGGAACGAAATTCCCGCTCGTTTAAGAAAGTTCCGGTAAGCTTTCGAGTCTTTGTCGACGCTGATGCCGAGCACTACAACTCCCTGCCCAGCAAATTTTCGATTGAACGCGTCGAGCGACGGAAGCTCCTGAATACAGGGCGGGCACCAGGTCGCCCAGAAATTCAGCACCAGCACCTTGCCTCCGAAATCACTATTGGAGACGGTGCGTCCGTTATCGGCGGCAATGGAAAAATTAGGCGCGGAATCGCCAACGTTGACGATATTTTCATGTATGCCGCGATAAATCGTGAAGACGAACGCGGCAAGCAACAAGCCGATAGATACTTGCAGTATGCGGTCGATTTTGGCGGCTTGCATCGGAGGTAATTTACAATCACTAGTGTATCTTGCCGCTTTGCCGCGGCATCTAATCGAACGGATGTTTATCACTAAGAAAGCCGAGTTCTCCGCTTCCCATGTTTGCCGGAATCCAGACTTGAGCGACTCTCGCAACAGAGAGATTTTCGGCACGGCCGCCAACCCCCACGGACATGGTCATAACTATGAGATCGAAGTGACGCTTGAGGGCGCGCCCGACCCAGTCACGGGCATGGTGCTCGATCTGAAGGACCTGAAAGAAATCCTGCAACGCGAAGTTCTCGAGCCATACGATCATCGATTTTTGAATGAAGAGGTACCGCCGTTCGACCGCGTGGTCCCGACTGTCGAGAACATCGCGATTGATATTTGGCGCAGGCTGGAGCCCCGGTTCCAGGACGTTCGCGGGAAGTTACATCGTGTCCGGGTGTATGAGACTTCGGACCTTTACGCGGATTATTTCGGTGACGCAAATTGATCGTCGTCACCCGCCGTTACCGCTTTTCGGCATCGCACCGCCTGCATTCGCCGGAGTTATCCGGAGAAGAGAATTTGGCCCTGTACGGAAAGTGCAATAACCCTTTCGGACATGGACATAATTATCTGCTTGAAGTGAGTGTTCGCGGACCGGTGAACCCGATGACCGGCCGTGCCGTGGATGGCGGGAAGCTGGATCGCTTGGTTCAGGGAGAGGTGGTGGACCGTTTCCATCATCGCAGCCTGAACGCCGAAATCCCGCGATTTGCGGAGGTGGTTCCGACCACGGAAAATCTTGGGCTGGAAATTTACGAGAAATTGAAAACGTGCTGGCCCGCCTCATTTCCGGAGCAATGGCCGGTTCTCGATGCGGTGCGAATCGCCGAAACGCCGCGAAACATCTTTGAAATTACGGGCAGCCGATGAGAAAAACAAAAATCCCCATCGAGATAACGAAAAGGGAGGAGTCGATAGCGCCGCTCGTCTCCAAGATGATCGCCGCCCTGGGAGAAGACCCGTTGCGCGAGGGTCTCGCGCGGACGCCCGAGCGGGTCGAGCGTGCCATGAGATTTCTGACCAGCGGCTATGCGAAGAGCGCCGTCGAAGTCGTTAACGATGCCATTTTTACGGTGAAATACGATGAGATGGTGATCGTGAAGGACATCGAGTTCTTCAGCCTTTGCGAACATCATCTGCTACCGTTTTACGGAAAGATCCACGTTGCCTATCTGGCGAAGGACAAGGTCGTCGGATTAAGCAAAATCCCCCGGATCGTGGACGTTTTCGCGCGCCGCCTTCAGATTCAGGAACGTCTAACCGGGCAGATTGCGCACTGCATTCAAGAGATGATCGATCCGCTCGGCGTGGGAGTTGTTTGTGAAGCGCAGCATTTTTGCATGATGATGCGTGGGGTTGAAAAACAGCACTCGGGGACGGTTACGAGCACGATGTTGGGCGCTTTTCGTCACGGCACGGAAACGCGAGCGGAGTTCTTGTCGCTGCTGAAGAAATGATGGTAGCGCACGCACTCTTGCGTGCGCCACGTTGCTCTGTGCGTTTTAGATCGCTTCCCGGATTGCGCGTGCCACATCTTTGGCGTGGTCGTCGCCGTCATAGGGCTTTCTCGGCCAAAAAAATCCCTTCAATCCATCCTTCTTTCGACGCGGCACTACGTGAATGTGCAGATGCGGAACGCTCTGGCTCACTCGATTGTTAATGGCAACGAATGTCCCGTCGCACGCCAATCCCTTCTCGACGGCCCGCGCCAGCACGCGCGCATTCAAGAATAACGACGGCACCATTGCTTCTGGAAGGTCCACGAGCGTCTCGCAATGCCGTTTCGGAATCAGGAGAACATGACCGGGAAAAAGCGGCCGGTTATCCAGGAACGCCACGCAATCCGAATCCTCCAACACGATCTCGGAATCGAGTTCTCTCGCCGCGATCTTGCAAAAAAGACAATCGCTCATCTCACGGTCACCCTGTCAACCAAATCCTCTAACCGGTCCACCAGGAAATCGGGTGGATCCTGCACGAATGTTTCCGGTTGGAACCCATAAGTAACGCCGCACGCCCGTACACCCGCGTTACGCGCGGTCTGCACATCGACGGCACTGTCGCCCACCATGATTGTCCCCTCCTTGGAGGCGCCGCAGTCCGAGATAAGGGTATCGATCCCAATCCCATGCGGCTTCTTGAACGCGAAACTGTTGCCGCCGTAAACGCGCCTAAAATGGTTCGCCAACCGCAAGCCCTCGACGATTGCAACGCTGATACCCACCGGCTTGTTCGTCAGGACAGCCATCGAAACGTTTTCCGCGCGGAGCCGGTCGAGCGCTTCCCTCACGCCCGGATAAAGCGTTGTGTAATCGAGCATATGCTCGCGATAATAAGCCAGAAAGAACTCGAGCGCCGTCCGCACATCGCTTTCCGGCGCATCGTTTCCAAGAGCGCGGCGGATCAGCACCGGCGCTCCGTTCCCGACGTACGAATAGACCGCGTCATTACCAATTGAGGCAAGTCCCAGATGATTTCTCGCCGCATTTACTGAATTCGCCAGGTCCAGTCGCGAATCGATCAGAGTGCCGTCCAGATCGAAAATCAGAAGAGTCACGACGCTTTCTTCTTCCGGGGTTTCTTGCTAAGGGCGCGGGTTACGGGTTTGCGGCTCGGCTTGCGTCGTGGATTGCGTCCGTCCAAATTGTATTCGATCATTTTGCGTTGCAGCGTGTTGCGGTGAATGCCGAGCAGTTTGCTCGCGGCGGACTGATTACCGGCCGTCCGCGTCAACGCGCGGGCGATCAGCGTTTTTTCTAAAACTTCAACTGCTTCCTCCAGGAATAATCCACCCGATAGGATAAGGTCGGCCAACTCTTCCAGTCTTTGCTTCATTTTTTATTGCCTAAATCTCCCGCTTCGGGCCTGCCCTGTGAACGGCCTCGTCCCATGCCGATTTCACCTGCAAATAATGCCGGTGAAATCCGTCCTTCAGATCGCGCGGCGCAATCGCCGCAAACACTCGGGCGGCTTCGAGAACGTAGGGTGCGATGCGCGATTTGACCACCGCGCCTGGCGGACCGCTGCCGTGCGTCTCCGGCGTGAACGCCATCATCGCGGTAATCAAAGCCACCGTCACTAGCACTCCGCGCGCCAATCCAAACACCGCGCCCAGAGCGCGGTCGAACCATGACAGACCCGCGGTCCGAAGCAACCGGCTCACCAGGAAGCCCACGATGCCGCCTAATATTAGAATGCTTACGAACACCAGAACGAATCCGGCGAAATGCGCTACCTGCGGCGAGCTGACGTAGGGCATCAAGAACGCTCCAGCCGAGCCGTAGAACCAAAGTCCGCAAATCAACGCCAGCGCCGCCGACGTCAACCCTATTATTTCGCGCGAAAAACCTTTGCGCGAGGCCATCAGCGTGGATATTAGCAGGACCAGTAACAACACCACATCCAACCAGTTCATAACGTCTGGTCTAAAGAGTCCTACCGGTAAGGGCGCTGTACGCTTCCAGATACTTCGCGCTGGTTTTCGCGATTATTTCCTCCGGCAACTCCGGCGCCGGAGGCTGTTTATCCCACTCCACGGATTCGAGATAATCGCGAACGAACTGCTTATCGTAAGATTGCTGCGGGCCGCCCGGGGCGTAAGCCGAACGCGGCCAAAAGCGCGACGAGTCCGGCGTGAGCGCTTCATCGCCCAATATCAGTTCGCCATTGACGAATCCGAATTCGAATTTCGTATCGGCAATTAAAATGCCGCGTTCGCGCGCGTAGTCAAACGCCTTGTTGTAAATTGCGAGTGTCAGATCGCGCAGTCGCGTAGTGAGATCGTGTCCAATTAGCGCGGCCACGGCGTCGAATGACACGTTCTCGTCGTGTCCCGTATGCGCCTTTGTAGCGGGCGTAAAGATCGGCTCGGCGAGTTGTTCGCTCTCCCGCAATCCAGCCGGTAACGGGATACCGCAGACCGATCCGTGCGTCTTATATTCTTTCCATCCGGAGCCTGAAATGTAACCTCGGGCCACGCACTCAACGGGAATCATCTCCGCTTTGCGTACAAGCATGGAGCGGTTTTCAATCTGGTCGCGATACTTCCGCAGCTCCACTGGAAAGTCGTTCACGTCCGCCGAAATGAAGTGGGTCGGCGTTAGATGCTTGAGGTAGTCGAACCAGAAGACGGACAATTGCGTGAGCACTTCCCCCTTCCGCGGAATACCGTTCGGCAAGACACAATCAAACGCCGAAAGCCGGTCGGTCGCGACAATCAGCAGGTCGCCGTTTGCGCGATAAACATCACGCACTTTGCCCGTGGCAAACTCTTTCAGGCCGGGCAGATTGGTCTTGGTGATGATAGAACTTCTAGAACTCACGCGCGTCGCATCGGGTTTGACTTATCGGATTTGACTCGAGGGCACTCCGAATCATACCGCGAGTTGCCCGTTGGGAAAAGAAAATTCACATGTAAATTCGATAGCTGGGTTTGGAGTAAACTGACGGTTCATGAAACGTCGCGAATTTCTTAACACGGGAGCAGGCCTGCCTTTAATGGCGCAGGCGATGCCACAAGGGACAACGCAAAATGGCCCGCAATACACCGGCAAGCCGGCTCTGAAGATCGCCGATATTCAGTCGTTCCTGGTCGGCGTTGGCGGACGAAATCTTTGCTTCGTTAAAGTTCTAACGGATCAGGGCATAACGGGATGGGGCGAAGCGTATTCGGTCGGTCCAGACGAAGCCACTGTCGCGACTATCCGCGATTTCAAGGGTTGGCTCATCGGAAAAGATCCGCGTAATGTCGAATATCTTTGGGCGACGATGTACAACTTTACGCGTTTCCCCGGCGGCGCGGTAATCAACGCGGCGATCAGCGGGATTGAACACGCTCTCTGGGACATTTCCGGCAAAGCCGCGGGGCTGCCCGTTTATATGCTGCTCGGTGGAAAATGCCGCGACAAGATCCGGCTTTATCAGAGCGCGGGCGGTTCCACGCCGCAGCAGCTCGCGGCTAGCGCGAAACAACTAATCGCGAAATATGGTTACACGGCCATCAAAATGGCGCCGCATCCGCCCCGTTCGCAAAGCATGCCGTGGAACGCAGTGATCCGCGCCGTGGCGCTGCGCGCGGAGGCCGTGCGGGATGCGGTCGGCCCCGATATCGATTTGGCCTACGATGCGCATGCCACGGTGTTCGAGCCGATCCGCGCATTTCAAATGGCCGAGGCGC
>JALYXS010000080.1 GCA_030946965.1 Acidobacteriota bacterium | reverse complement strand
CGCGGACTGTTGCCTCGTTCAGCCGGGCGAAGGAAACATTTGCGATGCAACCGGCCATCAGCGCCACGCGATACCGGCGCGGACCCACGGCCGGAAACGTCTTGCCGATTTTTCCGAAGAAAAACGGCGGTTGAGCGGGTGGCGCAAGCTGCTCCAGACGGCCCATCTTTCCCATAAACTTCAGGATGCCCGACGCGCGGACCAATTTTTGAAGGCCAGTGGCCTGGTAAATATAAACGAACCAACCGAGCAGGGCCATGTCGGCCGGCGATTGCAACAAGTGGCCGAACACAAAACGCTGAATCAATCTCGCCGAGTGCGGCCGCTCCACGGTATTCTCGATCTCCGCGCGCGCGGCTTCGATCAGCCGTCCGTATTCGACGCCGGAAGGACACGCCGTTTCGCAGGCCCGGCAGGCGAGGCAAAGGCTTAAGTGTTCCTGGTACGAATCCGTAATCGGCGCGCCGTTCGAGACTTGCACCATCTGGTAGATTCGCCCGCGCGGCGAATCCATCTCAACGCCCAGTTCGCGATATGTCGGGCAGGCATTGAGGCACAGCCCGCAATGCACGCAGCGATCAAGATCGGCCTGTTGGGGCTTGTCGAAGAGAGTGAGGTCAGATGCGATTGTAGAGTCGGCCACGATTGAGCAATCGATTGGGATCGAACATGTGTTTGATCTTCTTCATCATCTCAAAATCGCCGCCGGGGGCTGGCCAAAGGTCGAGCTCTGCCTTCCGCGATTCCGGGGCGAACTCGATCACGGCTTTCCAGTCCTTCTTCCCGGCAGCGGCCATCCATGCAGCGGCGGCTTCTGTTCCGGCGAAATAACCGTAGCAAACTCCCGAACCCGCGCGCGCAATCACCGGGCAATCGAGGGAACCGATCGCTTCCCGCATCGCTGCAAACGTGCAGGAGACACGGACGACCACGCCAGCCTCGTGCGCGGCCAGGAAATCCGGAGTGAAGTCATGAATCCGCTTCCAAAAGCCGGCTTCTTCCGGCCCCGCAAGCGATTGCATGTCGCCGAGCCCGGAGATTTCGCGCTCGCAACGCTCTATCGTCGCTGGGTTGCCGCCTATTTGAATAGCCAGAACGAATACATGCGATTCACTCGCTTGCGGATTCAGGAGATCGATTGCCGCGGGTTGCAGGACGCTCCGCAGCACGCGGTCCCGGGCCGCCAGCGCCGCATCCAGAGAATCGAAGGAGAGCAGGAATGTTCGTTCCACAACTGGTGCCGGCAGTAATTTGAAGTTCGCGACCGCGATCGCCGCCAACGTACCGAACGAGCCGATCATGAGCTTTCCCATGTCCAGACCCGCGACGTTCTTAACGACCATTCCGCCCGATTGGATCAGTTTTCCTTCGAGCGTGGCGAACTTCATCCCGATTACCAGATCGCGCGCCGTTCCGTAGAGCCGCCTGCGGGAGCCGCTGCCGTTTGAGGCCAGCACGCCGCCGATGGTGGCCGTGTCGGAAAACGGCGGATCGAGCGGGATCATCTGCCTGTTTTGCGCGAGCGTCCGGCTGACATCCGAATAGAGCGCGCCGGCCTCCACGCTGATCGTGAGGTCGCGGGGTTCGTACTTCAGAATTCGCGTCATGCCCGACGTGCTGATGATGGCCTCCGATTCGGCAATCGCCCCCGCCATGCGCCGCTTCGAAAATTGGCCGCCAAGCGTGACGGTCCGTTTCGCCGATCCGGCGGAGCCCAAAACGCCGGCTAATTCTTCGGGAGAATGCGGCCGCTCGATCAAAACTTCTGGCGATTTCATCGCACTTACAATCCACGCCGCTCGTCCGATTTCCGCCGCACCTCGATATTTAATCGTTTGATTTTCTGGTTCAGCGTCGAGAGGGGAACATGCAAATGGTCCGCGGCATCCGTCTGGCTCCAGCCGGCCTGCTCCAGACGCTCGACGATGATCCGCCTTTCGAAATCGGCGACAATCTCGAACAGGGAAGCATCGGGCGGCAAGGGCCCATTCTCGCCCCGGCGTAAGCGAATTCCATTCGCCTGCAACAGAGTCTCGGGGAAGACATCGAGCGGAACGAACGGCTCGGACGCGAGTACGACGGCGCGTTCCACCACGTTTTCGAGTTCCCGCACGTTTCCGGGCCAAGTGTGATCCATCAGGACCTGCATCGCATCGGGTTGAAAGCGCAGAACGGACTTATTTGCCGCGTCGAGGAATTTCTCGTTCTCGCGGCAGAACTTCGTGAAGAAGAAGTCAACGAGCGAGGGAATATCTTCCTTCCGCTCGCGCAAAGGCGGCAGGTGGACGTTAATCACGTTCAGCCGGTAATACAGATCCTCGCGGAATCGGCCCTCGTCCACCAATTTCCGCAAATCGGCAT
>JALYXS010000059.1 GCA_030946965.1 Acidobacteriota bacterium | reverse complement strand
CATACACATGGTCCAAAGCAATCGATACCGGAGCTTCCGATTGGTATGGGAACGCTACCGCAATTCAGGATCCGTATCATTACCGGAACGATCGCGGTCCCGCTACGTTTGACTTGCCTCATGTGTTTAGCGGCAACATTCTCTACGAACTGCCCATCGGCGCCACCAAGCGGTTCAAAACCGGTAATAAAGCAGTCGACTATGTGGTCGGCAACTGGCAGGTCAACACCATTACGACAGCGCGGACCGGCAATGCATTCAACGTGAACGTGAACGGCGACATTGCTAACACTGGAAACAACTCGGGCTATGAGCGGGCAAACCTTGTTTACGGCCAGAGTATCAACGTGGCTAACCCTACCAGGCAGGTTTATCTCAACCGGGCAGCGTTCGCGGTACCGCCGCTATATACATTCGGCACATTGGGCCGCAACATCTTACGAGGCGAGAATTTCTGGAACATGGATGCGTCGCTATTTCGTCAGTTCCCTGTCTTCGAGACCCGTAGAATTGAGTTTCGAGCCGAGGCATTCAACGTGGTCAATAATACGATCCTCGGTACCCCTTCGTCCAACTTGAGCAATTTGAATTTCGGCCAGGTTACCGGTACAGCCAATGGTTCCAGGACGCTGCAATTGGGAGCTAAGATAATTTTTTGATCCTTGTTCTGCTTCTGTTCAGCCTTTGCGCCGAGGCTTGGGAATTGCATTACACCCAGGGCCGGTTATTGGCGCAAAAGGCTGATTGGAAGCAGGCGGAGGCGGAGTTTCGGTTGGTTGCCCAAGAGCGCCCCGGTTTTCTTCCCGGGCGTTTGGCTCTGGGGACCGTGCTGGAACAGGCCGGCAATTGGGACGCCGCGGAATCCGAGTTTCGCGCCGCTCTGCTATTGGATCCGAAATCGACTTACGCGCTGGCGCAACTCGCCCAAACGCTGATGAAATTGCATTCCAATTCAGCGGCTGTGCCTTATTGGAAGCAGGCAATCCAGTTAGAGCCGGATGAGTTTAGGCATTCCATTGGTCTAGCCGCCACACTGTTCGAATTGGATAACGCCGCCGGAGCCCAGCAGATTCTGCGGGAGCTTGCCGCCGCGCACCCCGACTCCGCGCTGGCGCTCTTCAGCCTCGGAAATCTTTACGCCCGGCGCGGATTATTCTCCGAAGCCGCGGATGCCTATGAGGCTTGCTTGAAGATCGACGCAACCAATGACGAAGCCCGTCTCGCGCTGGTGAAGGCGTTCCTAGCGCTTGACCGGCACAACGAAGCACTGGATGCACTGCAAGGGAGACGCGAAGATTTCGATACGCTCCTGTTGCGGGGCGCCGCGTGGCGGGGCCTTGGCGAGGACCGGCGCGCCGCCGACGATCTAGCCGCGGCTGTCCGGCTCAAGCCCGGCGATTATGACGCCCGCTACAACCTCGGGTTCGTTCTTTCCCGACTTCAAAAGAATGCCGAAGCCAAAGAACAACTCGAGCGCGCGGCGCAACTTCGCCCGGATTCCACCGAAGCCCGCTACCGCCTCGCGCTGGTGCTGAAGAATCTCCACGAAAACGACCGCGCCGAGGAGGAATTGCGGCATTTCGAGCGGCAGAAAAAGGAAGGCCTTGAGCGAACGATCTCGGCTACTTCGCTCGCGCATAACCGCCTTGGGCTTCTTCTATTGGCGCAAAGGAAAACGGAAGATGCCGAGCGGGAATTCCAGGCTGGATTGGCGGCCGACGCGCACTGCGCGGAATGCCAAAACAATCTGGGCGTGCTGTATGGGCGACGCGGAAATCCGGTACGCGCGGAGGAATTCTTTCGAGCCGCTCTCAACCTGAATCCGCGGTACGGAGAGGCGCGCGTGAACCTGGGCTTGGTGTTGGCGGAGAAGGGCAAGTTCGCCGATGCCGAGATAGAAATCCGGACCGCGCCGGAAAGCGTGAAATCGTTGACCGCGCTCGGCATGGTGCAGACGAAACTTGGTAAGCCGGAAGCGGTTGACACACTCCGGAAGGTAGTGGCGCTCGATCCCAAGTCGGCTGGAGCGCGCCTCAATCTCGGCATTGCGCTCGCCGACAGCGGCAATTTGCCGCCTGCCTTGGCCGAGTTCACCGAGGCGATCCGCCTAGATCCTGGCAATGCGCCGGCCCATTACAATCGCGGCCGCGTTTTGAAAGATCTAGGACAGCTGGAGGAAGCTTCACGCGAGTTCGAAGCCGCCGGCCCCATGCCGGAAGCCCTGCTCCTATACGCCCAGGTTGAGCAGCAGCTCGATCATCGCGACCGTGCGATTGCGTTGTTGCGGCGCGCAATCGAAATTGAGCCAGGTAATGCGCGCGCCTACTTCGTCCTGGGACAAAATCTGAAACAAGGCGGCAACGCTTCGGAAGCCGTGGCAGTTTGGAAGCAGTCGCTCAAAGTCGATCCGAGCCACGGCGAGTCGCTATACGCCCTTTATCGCGCTTTGGCGGTCTCGAATCCGGAAGAATCCAAAGTTTATGGGGCGCGGTTTGCAGACTTGAAGAAGCAGAGCCAGATCGTAAACCGCGCGGAGACATTGTCGAATTTCGCCATCGCCGCGGCCGCTGAAAAAGATTGGGCCAAGGCGATTTCGCGGCTTCAAGAAGCGCTCCGGATCTGCGACGGCTGCGTCTCGGGAGCGGACCTTCACAAGAATCTGGGCTTGATCGAGTGCCAGGCCGGAGACGTCCAAAACGGAGAACGGGAGCTGCGGATCGCCCTGAAAGATAAGGCGGACGATCCCGACATTCAGAAAGCGCTTAAGATTATCGACGATCTTCGGCGGGCTCCCGCACCGTAAGTATCTGGCCGGCCCTCACATTGCCGATGCGCTGAACCGTGCCGCTGGGCCATGTGATTTCGAGCGACTTCGCGGAACGGTCGGCGCCGAGCCCGAAGTAGACGCGCTTGTCGCTGGCGGATAAGTAACTTGACGCCGTCGAAACCACGCCGTACCGGTCCGCGCCGCCCGCCGTCACCAGATGAATGCGCGCCCCGATTCCATCCCGGTTGCCGCGCGTTCCTATCGTATTCACCATTAGCCAATGATTGCCGCTCATTTGATTACGAAGAACCACCGCCGGGCCTCCGTTACAGTTCATGACTAAGTCGATTGATCCATCGTTGTCGATATCGCCGAAAGCTACTCCTCGCGCCGCGCGCGGTTGGTCGAACGGACGCGTGGAGACAAATTTTCCGCCGTCGTTGCGCGACACGTTACGCAACAGCAAGGGCGATTCCAGATAATGCAAATCAGGTTGAGTGAGTTGGATGTTATCCATAACGTGGCCTTGCCCAACGAATAAGTCTTTCCATCCGTCGTTGTCGTAGTCGATAAACTTCGCGCCCCAACCGGAGTGTTTTCGCGTCGCGGATCCCAAGCCGGACGCTTCCGAGGCGTATTCGAAGCTGCCGTTGCTTTGAAACGTGTTGCGAAATAGCGCGTAGCGCTGGTTGGCGAGAGCGTTGATGAAAATATCGGGCCATCCGTCGTTGTCGTAATCGGCGAAATCGGCGCCCATGCCGGCGAAGACCTTTCCATCCTCGTCATAAGCCACGCCAAGCGGGAGCGCCACTTCGTCGAACTTACCGTTTCTCAAGTTATGAAATAACTGTTGCGCAACGCCATCGTTCGCGATCAGAATATCGGGCCAGTTATCGCGGTCGTAGTCGTTGATCGCGATTCCAAGGCCCTTGCCGGGGTGG
>JALYXS010000055.1 GCA_030946965.1 Acidobacteriota bacterium | reverse complement strand
GTTTCTGCATATACGAAATGTTCCCTAAATGCGAAGCCTGCGCCGAACGGTGTCCAATCAGCACGTCTCCGTTCGGCAGCTTCCGCGATTTCACGCACTCGAGGAAGTTGTTCACGTGGTCGAGCGTCAAATCGTGCGGCTCGGCCTTCACAATCACCGGTTGAGCGTCTTTGCCAACGGGATGAAACTCATAATGCTGCCGGTCGATTAACAGGCGCCCTTTTGTTCCGCACATCTCGACCGCCTCGCCTTTGATGCCGGGCACCAGCGTCGCTTCGAAAGTGGCATTAAATTCCGCCGGGTATTCGAGAAGGACGTTAATCGTATCGGGCGCCGTACGGCCATCCTTGTAGTTGTAAATTCCGCCCGCGGCCGACGCCGCCACGGGAATGTCGTGGCCTATGAACATATGCACCACGTCGATCCAGTGAGTTAACAGATCGGTCACCTGGCCGCCGCCGAAATCCAGATACGCGCGCCAGTTGTAATATTGCTGCGGATCGTAGTCGCGCCATTTCACCGGGCCTAAAAAGTGGGCCCAATCGAGGTTCGATGGCTGACTTTGGAGCGACGCCGGAGCTTTGCGGAGATGGTAGCTGTTTCCGTGCCACCAAGTGCGCGCCAGGGTGACCTTGCCGAGAGCGCCCGTGTCGAAATACTCCCGTTTCGCTTTCAAATAGTGGATGCCGGAACGCTGCTGCATGCCGACCTGGCAAATGCGATCGTTCACCCGCGCGGCCTTGACTATCGGCGGCCCTTGTTCGGGTTTGAGGGTGAGCGGTTTTTCGACGTAAACGTCTTTTCCGGCATTGAGCGCATCGATCGCGCAGCGCGAATGCCAGTGGTCCGGCGTGGCAATCAAGACCATATCGACATCTTTCAGCTCCAACAACTTGGGATGATCTTTAAAAGTTTTTGCTTTAGGAGCTTTTTGGAGGAAATTATCGATGTGAAGGGCATACACATCGCAGAGAGCGGTGACGTCCACGGAAGCGTTTTTCTGAAATTTGGCTCATGTCGTTGGCCGCGCGGTCGCCGCAGCCGATCACTCCCAGATTCATCCGATCGTTCGCTCCCAGCACGCGCGAGTAAGAGAGTGCCGTGAGTGCCGTCGCGCCCAGCAGTTCGCGCCGTCCAATTTCGCTATTTGACATGGATACAGTGTACTCCCGGCGGAATTAGCAATTTGGATAGAATATGGCCCGAAGCGGGCGATAAGAACTGCAGTGAGCCAGTTTCTGGATCAAGCGCGGCATTTGTGGGACGTTGCGGGTGCAGCCGTTTCATCGGGCGCCCCGGATGCGGCGCACACAATCCTGATCCACCCGGAAAACGGGATTCGCATCGTCTCCGGTTCCGACTGGCCGCTCGATTCGCTGCAAGCGCTCCATGGCGCGGGAACGGCGTACCGGGTGACCTGCTCCGAGGGGCGAACACGCGTCGAAGGGCGTACTCGCGGTCAATCCTGCGTGCTCGCGACCGAGACGGCTCGCACGTTTGCCCGGGGCATGCTGATCGATCGCCCGGCCTATCTCGTCAACTCCACTTGTGCCGGCGAAATAGCGTCGCGATAAGAGGGGAAACGGCCCAGCATGGCTCCGTATAGGAAATGGCCCGCCAGCATCGGCCTGTTTGGCACATACATGGCCACTAGCGGGTTTACCGCTTTCCAAATCGCGCCGAACAGCACGTAATACCAGAGGACGCCGAATAGCAGCCCAAACGCCAGCACCGCCAAACGGCTCTTGCTACCCCTGACAATCAATCCGAATAGCACGCCCAACATGCTGTAAACAAATAGGTGGAGAGCGATCCCGGAGGAAGTCGTTTTGCCGAATCCCGCGCGGAAAGCCGCTTCGCCAAAAAAAGTGGAGGAGAATAGGTTCGGGACCGACCAAACGGAGCGCTTGTACCAAATAGAAGTCAATGCGAGCCAAACCAGCATCGTTAAACTAGCCAGCATGCCCGCCTGCAAACCGGCCAAAGAGTAGCGCAAATTTTGATTTCCCGTCGCGGGCGGCATGAAATCAGCCTATACTGGCGAGAAGGTAAAAGGCAAAGCTCGCTAGTCTGGGAATGAAACGCCGCGTAGTGGTCACGGGCATTGGAGCGGTCAGCCCCAATGGGATTGGAAGGGAAAGTTTTTGGGATGCGACGCGCCGCGGCGTGAGCGGCGTGCGCCGTCTCACGCGGTTCGATCCGGCGGCGTTCGCGGTTCAAGTCGCGGGCGAAGTCGCCGGTTTCGACGAGAGCCGGTACATCGCGCCGAAGGACCGGCCGCATGTTTCCCGCGTTGCTCCTTTAGCCATTGCGGCGGTGGGAGAAGCGCTTGCCGATTCGGGTATCGAGCCGCAATCGATGACGCGCGATCAACTGCGCGGCATCGGCGTAATCGTGGGTTCAGGCGGTGGCAGCCAGGAGTTCACCGAAGAGCAGTACCGCCTCTTCTACTCCGGCAATCAGAAGCAGTGCAGCGTCTACACCGTTCCCACATCCACCATCGGAACGCTGGCGAGCGAAGTCTCCATGCGGTTCGGATTTCGCGGGATGAGCCACGTGGTTTCGACCGGCTGCACGTCGTCAACCGACGCAATCGGTTATGCCTGCCGTAATATTCAATCGGGTGTTCTCGATTGGATGGTGGGGGGGGGCGCGGATGCACCGATTGCGCCGCTGATCCTGCGCGGATTCATCCTGATGCGCATCATGACGACGAGTTGGAATCGCGAGCCGGAGCGCGCTTCCCGCCCGTTTTCGCGCGATCGCGACGGCTTTGTGCTAGCGGAAGGCGCGTGGTTCTTCGTTCTGGAAGAACTGGAGCATGCGCGCTCTCGCGGCGTGCATATCTATGGCGAGATTGCCGGATACGCTTCGACGTGCGAGGCTTACCACCGTGTCCGGTTGGAAGAATGCGGCGAGGAGCCGGCGCGGACCATCGGGATGGCGCTAGAGGAGGCGGGGATTCCATCCGAAGCCGTCCAGTACGTGAATTATCACGGCACCTCGACCGAGTTAAACGACCGCATCGAGACCCGCGCGATGAAACTGGCATTCAACGGGCACGCCTATAAACTGGCGGGATCGTCTTTGAAAAGTCTGATTGGGCATCCGCAAGGCGCGTGCGGCGCCGCTGGAATCGCCGCTACTCTTCTAGCCATGCGCGATGGCGTGGTTCCGCCAACGATCAATCTGGAGGACGCCGACCCCGAATGCGATCTCGACTATGTCCCCGAGACTGCGCGTAAGTTGGATGTGGAATACGCCGTGGCGAACTGTATCGCGTTTGGAAGCAAGAATTCGGCGATAGTGTTGCGGCGTCTGTAGCGTCAACGCGTCCGTTGCAGCGTCTGGTGCAACCACTTCACCATCTCCGGCTTATATCCCTGGAATCTCGCCTCTTTCTCCCAATTCACCACTCCGTGAACGCCGTCTTCGACGGTGATCAGTTTACACGGGACGCCCAGTTTCTTGAATAGCTCGACGGTCAGCAACGCCTGCGAATAATCGACGGCTTCGTCCTTCGTCCCGTGAATCACCAGGAACGGGGGCGTTTTCGAATTCAAATAAATAGCCGGAGAAGTCTCGCGGATCTTCGCCAACCCGGCCGCGTCCAAGCCGTCGATCCCAAAGAACGCTTTCGCGGACGGTGGCATTGGCTTGTCATCGAACCGTTTGGCCCATTGCACCATGTCGATCGGTCCGTAAAAGCAGACCACCGCCGCCACCCCCACGCGATTGCGCGCGCCAACCAAGTTCACCAGATGCCCGCCCGCGGATTCGCCCATGAGCGCGATTCGCGAGGCGTCCACCTTGTATTCGCGCGCGTGTGCTTTTACGAATCGCACGGCAGCCTCGACATCGTCGGCGGCAGCCGGATAGGGGTAATCGGGCGCAAGCCGGTAGTTGATGCTGAACCAGGTGAAGCCGCTATCGGTGAGAGGCTGGAAAAGGGGCTGGACGATTTTGCCGGCCTTGTCGCCCGCCGTCCATCCTCCGCCGTGAACCAGAATCACGGTCGGGAAAGGACCATTGCCGGACGGGACGTGAGCATCCAGCTTCACGCTGACGCCGTCTGGCCGCGTATACTCGATGTCGTTCGTAACGGTGTAAGTTCCGGCCTGAAGGGTCGGAAGTCCGCAGAAAAGAAGCCACCAAACGAAGCGCAGGCGAAACACGCTACGTTGTGATAGCAAACCTAGGCCGCTTTTTCGATCTTGCCGCTTTTGATGCAGGACGTACACACGCGCATGCGCCGCGCGGCTTTATTGAACAGAACGCGGACGGTCTGCAGATTCAAATTCCAGCGGCGGTTCGTTACATTGTGGGCGTGGCTAATCTTATGCCCAAATTGGGGGCCTCTGCCGCAGACTTCACATACTCGTGCCATATCGGGATTGTAGCAAGAGCCGGCACTACGCCGCAAATGTGGAGGCTCAAGTCTCCCTAAACCCCGGCAAGCCGCGCAACGCCTCGACAGTTTCTTCCCCAAGCCGTTCGATCAGCTTCGCGGCCGATTGACGGCGGGCCATCCGTAGTCCCTGCCCGGCCCATAACGAGAGACATTCCGCATCGCCTTCCCGCGCGGCGGCGTTTCGAAGCGGCCGCGTCAACGCGTTCTGAATCGGGTACAGCAGGATCGCGCCAGAATCTTCGGCAGCGTCGAATTCCGTCATGAACCGGTTCGCGATGCCGCGCGCGGGGCGGCCGGAGAAGGCTCGGGTCACCCGCGTCTGGTCTTCACGCGCTTGGAGTATCGCCTGTTTATAGACTTCCGGGATTCCGGCTTCGTCGCAGGTGAGAAACGCCGTTCCCATCTGGACGCCGCTGGCGCCGAGAGCGAGGGCGGCCACGATCCCGCGCCCGTCCATAATCCCGCCCGAAGCGAGCACCGGAATTTTCACGGCATCCACCATCTGCGGCACGAGCGCCATGCCGCCAATCATGGCGTCCTCGAAGCCGGTCGCGAACGTTCCCCGGTGGGCACCCGCTTCGCTGCCTTGAGCCACGACCGCATCTACTCCCGAGCGCTCCAGTACCGCCGCTTCTTGAACCGTGGTCGCTGTACCTATCAAGAACATGCCGCGATTTTTGATGGCTTGAACGGCGTCTTCCGGCAACACGCCGAAAGTGAAGCTGAACGCCAACGCTCCACTATCGAGCGAGGCTGCCAATCGTTCGCCGAAGGAGGTACCTTCAGGCGGCGGGAGTGCCGGCGGTGGCAATCCCAAGCTGGCGTGAAACGGGGCGAGAAGTCGAAGCGCGGTCCCCAGCGCGAGCGTGCCGTCTGGAACAGGCACGGGCGCGAAAAGATTTATCCCGAATGGCCGCGACGTGCGCGCGCGCAGTGTATGGGAAAATTCTGTTATCTGCGCGCCAGTCAGATAAGCCGCCGCGATGAAGCCAAGCGCCCCTGCTTCGCAAACTGCCGTTACCAGCTCGATCGTGGTCGCGCCGCCGCCCATGGGGGCCTGAACGATCGGATGCTTCAAGTCAAAATGACTTACGAATTTTGTTTGCACGATCGCATCGCGCCACTGCAATGGCCTAGAAAACTCTACGCTTCGATCACGGCCTTGATCTGCTTAACTAATTCCCTCGCGGTATACGGCTTTTGGATGAAGCCCGCAAGTCCTTGCCGCTCGATCCAGCTTGTCGTTTCAACCTCGTTATAGCCGCTGGTGATCACGACGGGCGTCCCCGGATGCATCTCGACCATGAGCCGCGCGGCTTCTTTCCCGTTCATGACGGGCATGGCCATATCGAGCAGGACGGCGCTGACCTGGCCTCTCATCTTCGAAAAAAGCTCCACGGCGTCCCTGCCGTTCTCGGCTACCGCGACCGTGTAGCCATAGCGCTCGAGGGTGTCTTTAACCATTCGCCGGATGGCTTCTTCATCGTCCACGACGAGAACCAATCCTTTGCCTGAAAGAACCTTTCGATTCTCCACCACGCTAGTCTCCGCCGATTGTTCCCGGCTGGCGGGAAACAGCAATTGAAACGTCGTGCCGGCCCCTTCCGCGCTTTCGACCCGCAGAAATCCATTATGGCTGCGCACGATTCCCAAAACGGCCGCCAAGCCAAGCCCATGTCCATGCGGCTTGGTGGTGAAAAATGGATCGAAAATGCGCGCCTGCGTTTCCTTTGACATCCCGCAGCCCGTGTCGCGGGCTTCCAAGAAGGCATACGGACCAGGTAAAATCTGAGTGCCCGGAAAAAGACGGTCGCCAATTTCCGTGGTGACGTCCCAGGCGCGCGTCGTGACTTCAACAGTACCGGTGTTTTCGCCAACCGCTTCAGACGCATTAATCACCAGATTCATGATCACTTGCTGCATCTGAGCGGAATCGGCGTCCACCTTCGGTAGATCTCGCGCCAGGTTCATGCGAAGATCGATTTTTTTCGACATTACGGCTTCCACTAATTTGCTGATCTCGCCTACTAAGTCGCTGAGATCGACGGGCTTGACGACGAAAGGAGCGCGCCCCGAATAGGCCAGCAACTGCTGCGTAAGATCGGATGCGCGACGGCTCGCCAGCACCACTTCGGCAAGAGTCCGGTAGGCGGGGTGCGAAGGAGAAAGTGCATCGAGCGATAGGCTGGCATTGCCCATCATCGACGCCAGCATGTTATTGAAATCGTGCGCCACGCCGCCGGTCAGAAGCCCCAGCGATTCCAGCTTTTGGGCGTGCAGCAACCGGTTCTCCAACTGTCTGCGCTCACTAAGGTCCAGAACGAAGCAAAGGCACGTACATCCCGCTTCCCTCGCAACGGCTGAACTCTTGATGGCAGCCCCGCCGACCAGGATGGGAAGAGTGTTTCCATCTTTCCGAATTATTTCTATCTCAAAAGGACTGCACGCCCCCTTGGCGAGAAGCTCCTCAAAGGCGTGCTGGCCGATGGCTCGATACTTCGCGGGCGCCATATCTTGCCACTGGAGAGTTCGCTCTTGCAAATCGTCGCGGGTATAGCCAGTCATCTCGAGGAAGAAGTCGTTCGCGTCCAGAACGTGATCGCTATCCACTTCAATGATGCCTATGATGCTCGAGTCAAAAAGCTGCCGGCCGCGGGTTTCGCTTTGCCGTAGAGCTGTCAGCGCCGATTCCGCTTCGGCGCGAGCGGCCTTTTCGCGGCACAGTAGCGCGGTTTTTTCGGCTTCGGCGCGGTTTACATC
>JALYXS010000022.1 GCA_030946965.1 Acidobacteriota bacterium | reverse complement strand
ACCTTGGACCATCGCTGCCTTCGAAAAGGACCGAAGTAATAGAGCGTGGTGGTAAGCGCCACGGTTGCCCCGAACGCAATTACATATCGCGCGATGCGGCTGAGCAATTCCCACAACTCGGAGATAGGGTTCAGCACCGGATCCACTTTTAGCCAGACCAGCACAATGCGCTCCACTTCCCCCCCGAACAGAACGAGGGCGGAGGCGCCCACAAGCGGGATGGCGGCAAGGAACACCAGATAAATCGCCACGGCGCTTTCGCGCACGAACGAGCGGCTGCGGGGCGTGCGGTATGCCGCGTGGAAGCCCTCCATCAGGCTCTTGATTACGCTCGACGCCGCCCATAATGAAGTCAATGCCGCAATCACCAACAACAGAGCCGAGCGTTGGCCCTTCATGCGGAATTGCTCCACCACCAGGTTCTCCGTGCCGGGTGGAACGACCTGCGTGAGGAATTGCGACATGGTGCGCGCGACGAAATCGGCTTTCGTGGTGACCAGGATCGCCGCGGCCGAAGTTAACACGGGGAAGAAGGAAAGCAGAGCCGAGTAAGCCGCGCCTTTCGCGATCCCGAAACATCCGTCGTCCATCGAGGCGAGCAGAGTTCGCTTTAGCAGGTACGGCAGATTTTTCAGGAGCGGGGGCATTCAGACGCTTGGAACGCGGCGCCTGCTTCTTACAAACTCCATCAACGCGGGCAAGAGCGACAGAACAACGATCGCAATCACCACTTTCTCAAAATTGTGCCGGACGACGGGAACGCTCCCCAGAGTGTATCCCAGCATAGTCATGAAGAAAATCCAGCCCGCGCCGCCCACCAGGCTGAAGGCCAGAAAACGGAAGTACGGCATTTGCGCGACGCCCGCCACGAATGGCGTGCAGGTCCGGACTATCGGAATAAATCGCGCGTAGACGATCGTTTTGCCGCCGTGTTTCTCATAAAATTCTTTAGTGCGCCGGATGTGATCCGGATTGAACCAGCGCGATTTTGGACGGCTGAAGATGCGCGGACTGGCGCTCCGGCCCAACCAATAGCCGGTATTATCGCCCGCAATCGCCGCGATCATCAGCAGCGCCATTACGAGGGGCAAATTCAGATTGCCCGCTCCGCATACCACTCCCACGGTAAACAATAGCGAGTCGCCGGGAAGGAAGAAACCAACGAGCAATCCCGTCTCGGCAAATACGATGCCGCAGAGCGCGGCGTATCCCAGCCAACCCGTCAACAGAGTCGAGAGCAGGCGGATCAGTTGCTCGGGGTCGGTCAGCGACCGCAAAAAATCGATAAACGAATGCAGCACCCGTCAGCCCCGGTAGGTCGCGGCCAAACGGTTGATCACGTCCTGATGGATCTTGACCTTGCCCTCTTTAATCAATCGTTGCCGCACGCCTTCTTCGAAAAGCGCCATGCGCTCTTTGGCTTTCTTCTGCTTCAGCTCATCGCGAACGTTTGCGCTTTGCGTGGCGAGAGTGCCCAGATTCGGGGCGGTTTGCGAAAGAACTTTGGCAACCACTTGCGCGCCTTGGGCCGAAATGGGTCCGAAGAGCGAACCCGCGGGCTTTAAGAATGCGTCCGGCAGCAGTGTAGCCGATCCAACGCCTTCAATAGCGCCCTGCCGGTCGAAGTCGGAGGAAGTTTTGACTTCGAGGCCCATGGATTGAGCCGCCTTCGCCAAATCTCCTCCCATCGATTGTGCTTTCAAGAGAAGGTCCGCCGCGCGCTTGGCCAGTAGCTTATCGAGGTCGTCCTTCGAGAGTTTATTCCGGATTTCGGTCTGCGCCTCTTCGAAACTGGCTTGGTGCGCGGGAATGTCGCCGGTGATCGAAGCGATGGCAACTTTATCGCCTGGAATCAGCACCGGCTGAGATACTTCGCCTTTCTTGAGGCTCGCCAGCGCTTCTTCGAATTCTTTACTGACGCCGATCTGCGGGATAGGGTCGCCGGGAACGATGTTGCCGGCACTAACGAGTTGCGCGTGCACATCGTCCGCGGCTTTCTCGGGGTGCAGCGGATCTTTCCGCAGCGCGGCAACGGCTTGATCGGCCAATTTCTGCATCTTCCCGGCGGCGCGTTGTTTGCGAGAAGCGGCTTCCAGTTCGGGCCCGACTTCCGCGAAGGTTTTCAAATGTGCCTGTTCTTTCGCCTCGACCTGAAGAATGTGATAACCGTATTGCGTTTTCACGAGATCGCTTATCTGATTGACGGGCAGCGAGAAAGCGGCATCCTCGAACGGTTTCACGGTCTGCTGGCGGACGATCCAATCCAGTTCTCCGCCCTTTGCCGCCGAGCCGGGATCTTCAGAATTCTTCTTCGCAAGGTCCCCGAAATCCGCGCCGCCGCGAAGCTGCTTCAGGATTCCTTCGGCTTTAGCTTTCACCACGGCGTCGTTCGATGCATCGCTTTTCAGTAGAATGTGCCGGACCTTCACACGCTCGGGCGTGCGGTACTTTTCTCTAGCGTCGTCGTAGGCTTTCTGAAGATCGGTATCCGAAACCTGGATCGATTCGCCAATCTTCGCGGGATCGAGGACCAGGATGCCCAGACTCTTCTTCTCCGGCGTGCGGAACGCCGCGCGATTCTTGTTGTAGTACGCCTGCATCTCATCGGGCGTGACCTTCACTTCCGGTTGAAACTTGGCCGGCGTGAGCATTACATACTCGATCTTGGCCTTCTCATTGCGGCGCCGGAATTCCTGTTCGACTTCGGCGGGAGACACAATCGTCCCCTCCACAACCACCTGCCGCAGGCGATTCACCAAGACCTGCCGGGCCATATCGGACTCGAACTCCGGAATGGTCAAATTTTGATCGGCCAAAAGCGCCGCGTATTGGTCTTTGCTGACCAGTTTGCCGTCTTTAAAAAGCTGCGGGGGCAGCGAAGCCTGGATCGCATTGGCGACATCGGCATCGCCCACCTGGAGCCCAAGCCGGCGCGCTTCATAAGCCAGAGCCCGGTCGTTGACCATCTGTTGGATCAGTTGCGGGACGTAAAGCGACATCAATTCTTGCGGAACCTGGCGCGTGCGAGCGACGCTTTGAATCACTAGGGCCGCGTGGCGCGCCGTGATGGGATCTTTGCCAACTTCGGCGACCAAGTTATCGGGATTTCCGCTAGCCGCCCCCATCCCGCCACCGGGGATCAGGTAAGTAACCATCGAAAGCGCGACGATTACGAGAATGGCGCCGAGCAGTATGCGCACAGCCTTATCCCGGCTGCGGAACAGATCAAACATTTAAAGGAATCTCCTAACACAATGAAACTACGAGTATATCAAGCGCAGGCCCATGCCTTGGCGTCGGAGAGCGGCCCGAGTTGCGGTAAACTTGCACG
>JALYXS010000020.1 GCA_030946965.1 Acidobacteriota bacterium | reverse complement strand
GCCGGATTTCACCTTCTCGTTATGGCAGGAGTAGCAGTTTTTTGCGAAGAACGGCTTAACGCTATCGTGGAACTGTGTGTCCGGACCGGACTGGGCGGCGGCGAGCCCGAGAATCAGTCCCGATATGAGCGGGAAGACGGAGATGGGACGCACGGAGCGGTGTTGGTTCCTAAAGGCTTTATTCTATCGTGTTGAGCCGCATAATGGAGCGAGCGGAATGCGGCTGACGACGATCTTTGCAATGGCGATCGCCACAATTGGAAATAGCCGGGCGCGCGTGCCGTCGTTCTATAAAGACGTCGTGCCTATTCTTCAACGCCATTGCCAGTCCTGCCACCGCCCTGGAGAAATTGGCCCGATGCCGCTGTTGACGTACGCGCAAGTTCGCCCGTGGGCTGTAGCGATCCGGGAAGCGGTCGCGCTTCGAAAGATGCCGCCTTGGTTTGCCGATCCGCATTACGGAAAATTCGCGAACGATCCGTCGCTTCGTCCGGACGAGATCGCGGTTATAAATCAATGGGCTGATGCGAAATCGCCCGCTGGGTTGGAGCGCGACGCGCCTCCGCCGCTTGAGTGGAATGGCGATTGGAACATTGCAAAACCCGACCTGGTGCTCGCCGCGCCGAAGCCTTTCGTCATCAAGGCGCGCGCCACGATCGATTATCAATACATAATTCTTTCTCCGAACTTGCCCGCGGATAAGTGGGTGGAAGCCGTCGAGATCCGGCCTGGCGACCGCTCGGTGGTGCATCACGCGGTGCTCTATGTCCGCGTGCGCGGCGACGACTGGCTGGGCAGTGGGCCGACGAAAAGCGATATCCTCGCCATCTACACACCCGGCAGCGCGCCCGCCACTTGGCCGGCCGGCATGGCTAAATTGCTTCCGGCCGATTCCGATTTGGTTTTGCAGGTCCACTACACTTCGAAAACGACAACCGCGCGCGACCGGATGCGGGTCGGCATCCGCTTCTTTCGTGGTGAACCCGCCCGGCGGGTGCTCACGCTCCAGATGGGAAACGATCGCCTCGAAATTCCTCCGGGCGAGCGCGACTATAAGGTCCGCGTCTCCGGCACGCTGCCGCGCGACGCTCTGCTAATCGGCTTGTTCCCGCACATGCATCTGCGCGGCAGCGAATTTGAATACCAGATTGCCGGACCGAATGGGCACGTCGAAACTCTGCTCGATGTCAAACGATACGATTTTTACTGGCAGACGACCTACCAGCTTGCCGAACCCAAGCTGTTGCGGCGTGGCACGCAGCTAATCTGGACGGCCCACTTCGACAACTCGCCCAACAACCCCCGCAACCCCGACCCTACGGCCGAAGTCGCTTGGGGCGAGCAAAGTTGGGAAGAGATGATGATCGGGTTTTTCGATGTCGCGGTCGAACCGGACATCGATAAGCGGCAGTTCTTCATCCGATAAGTCGTGCATCTTATTCTGATCGTCGTTGGCGCGATTACGCTTCTTGTGTATCTATATGCGGGATTCGATTTCACGCTCAATGGGCGGAAGATCGAGCATCTCGATCGAATTCCTCCCATTAGCGGCGCCGAAGTACCGCGAATTTCCGTGATCGTACCGGCGTGCAACGAGGAGCGCAATATCGAGGAGGCGCTCGCGTCGTTGTTGGCGCAGGATCACCCCGATTTCGAGGTGATCGCGGTTGACGACCGATCGACCGATTCGACTGGCAAGATTTTGAACCGCATGGCCGCGCGCGACTCGCGACTGCACGTAATCCACCTTCGACGGCTTCCGGGTGGATGGCTTGGAAAGAACAACGCCTTGCAACAAGGCGCGAAACATGCCACCGGCAGCCTGCTTTTGTTCACGGACGCCGATATTGTTTTCGAGCGCTCGGTGCTTCTCCGCGCCGCGGCTTACTTCGAGAGTCATGCGCTCGACCACCTTGCCATACCGCCGCGCGCGATCGTTCACGGATTCCTCTGCAATGCTTTTGTGGCGGTGTTCGCGCTGCTGTTCGGCATGTACACCAAGCCGTGGAAAGTGCGCGATCCGAAGGCTCGAGAACATATCGGGATTGGCGCGTTCAATCTGGTCCGCGCTTCCGCTTACTGGAAGGCTGGCGGGCACGCGCCCATTGCGATGCGCCCCGACGACGATATGAAGTTGGGCAAGCTTCTGAAGTTGTGCGGCTCCCGTTCGGACATGGTGCTCGGCACGCGCCTGCTCTCGGTGGAGTGGTACGCATCGTTTGCCGAAATGCGCGGCGGCCTGATGAAGAACCTGTTCGCGGGAGTCGAGTACCGGGTTTCGCTTGTCGTCCTCTTTTCCGTTCTTCAAATCGTGTTTCTAGTCTGGCCCTTTGTGGCAATCTTCACCGCGCGCGGAGCCGTGCAGGCGGTAAATGCGGCGATTGTGCTGGCGCTGTGCGCGACGTTTATCGTGAATGCTCGAGCCATTGGGATTCGCTGGCCGTGGTGCCTGAGCTTGCCGTTTGGCACGCTTATTAGTGTTTATCTTCTGGTGCGCGCGGCGGCGCTGACACTGAAAAACAATGGCATCGACTGGCGCGGCACGAAATATCCTCTGGCGAAATTGCGGGCCAACCGGCTCTAGTCTGTCCGGGCGATACGATAGAGACGTGACGCTCATCCGAAGAATTCCCCTAGCTCTCGGCGTTGTCTTGCCGATGGTCTTGCCAGTGGCGCTCTGGTGCCAGGGCACGCCATCGCAGGCGGTCCGCTTCCACACCAATCTCGGCGATATCGATGTGAACCTGACTCCCGATACGACGCCGCTGACCGTGGCTAATTTTATGAATTACGTAAACCGCGGCAGCTACAACAATTCAATCTTCCATCGCTCCGTGCGCGGCTTTATCATTCAGGGCGGTGGCTACCAACTACAGAATCACGCGCCAGTGGCGATCCCGCAAGATCCGTCCGTCCGCAATGAATACAGGGTTTCCAACACGCGCGGCACCATTTCGATGGCGAAATTGGGAACCGACCCGAACAGCGCCACGAATCAGTGGTTTTTCAATCTAGCGGATAATTCCAAGAATCTCGACAACCAAAATGGCGGCTTTACCGTTTTCGGCCGCGTGGCAAATGCCGCCGGTCTCGCCGTGATGGACAAGATCGCCGGCGTCCCCGTTTATAACGCCGGCTCCCCGTTCGATCAGTTGCCCCTCATGAACTACAACGGAACCGCGCAGGCGCAGGACCAGAACTTCGTGCTGGTCACGTCCATCACTCCTGTCGAGTCCGGGCCCTCGATCGGCGCCGGTGGAGTTATCACGGCCAGCGCCTTCGGCGGCGCGCTCTCGTCCACGCCGGGATCGTTCGTCGAAATTTACGGGTCGAACCTGGCTGGAACCACGCGGCAATGGGGATCGAGCGATTTCGTCAACGGCGCCGCTCCCCCCATCCTCGACAACGTGAGTGTTTCCGTTAACGGTCAGCCGGCTTTCGTGTATTTCGTTAGCCCGGGCCAAGTGAACGTCCAGATTCCGGCTAACGTCCCGAGCGGCGGACCCGTGCCCGTGGTCGTTACTTACAAAGGCCAGGCGAGCGCGCCAGTGATGCTCATAATCAACACCGTCCAACCCGGTTTGTACGCCCCGGCCGCGTTCAATTTGGGCGGTAAGCAATATCTCGCCGCGATCCACGCGACAACCGGCACGTTGGTCGGCAACGGGAAGATTCCCGGTTACACGACCACACCCGCCGCCCCAGGCGAGACGCTAATTGTGTACGGAATCGGTTTTGGCCCCCTGGATCCTGGAGGCGTGGCGATGGCCGGACACATCGTCCAGGGGCAGGCTGTGTTGACGGCCCTCCTGCAATTCAAGTTCGGGGATTCACCGGGGCCGATACCTTACCAAGGTCTGAATCCTGGATCGGTAGGACTATATCAATTCAACGTGACGGTTCCCATCAATGCTCAGGACGGAGATGTACCGGTAACGGTAGTGCTGAACGGTTCTCCGATTTCGCAGATGCTGTTTGTTCCGGTCCAGGCTCCTTAGCAGTGTTGCTTACAGGGTTTTCAGGTACGCTAGGATGTCGTCAATTTCGCGCTCGGGCAAATCGTCGCCAAACGCCGGCATTCCCTTGCTGCCATTACTAAGCTGTGTTCGTACGTTCGCTTCGCTCACTGCTTTACCGTTGTGGAGCCTGGAGTGTTTGAATAATTTTTTGAGCGAAGGACCAACTTTCTTTTCGTCCGTCTCCGTGTTGTGACAGCCCGCGCACTGCGCGAACAGGGTTTGACCTTTCGCGGCGTTGCCTCGCGTTAGCCGTTCGTCCGCCCACGAAACCACGGTCATGGCGGCAAAGCCGAGCACTGCAAAGATCGTGTTCTTCATTCCGCGGAACTCCCTGCCCCGCGATGGGTCGCGCCGTCCTCAATCGGGGCCGGCCGGAGCCGGTTGCGCTCCGTTTTGGCCCACTCGGAAACAATGCGGATATCGTCATTCGACAACTTCGAATCGCGATGGATCAGAATGTATCGGGGCAACGGCATGAGCCTGTTCTGTATTAGCGGGGGGACTTCGCGCAGCCAGCTTTGGCGCTCTTCGGGCGGGTAGTCGGTCCAATGCGATAAATTCATGGCCTGGCGTGCATTGCGAACATCGCCTTCCACCATCCAAGAAAACGGGGCGACGTGACTGTACCAGGGCCATATGGTGTTATCCGAGTGGCAGTCGCGGCAAGATCGTTGCAGGATCTTTGCCACCTCGGCCGGAACTGTCACGCCAGCGAGGATTGGCCGGGGATTGCTGGGCGTGCGCGGCTGCAAACGATGCACTGCCGAAGCAATCGTCAAAGGCAGAATAGCCGCGCAGCTCCAAAATAGTTTCGGAACGCGGAGACCACGAACCGGCACGCCAGGCGGGCGGTGGATGGATATGGGGATTTTCATGATGCCGCTGCGATAACTACCGGGTACGCGGGTGACTTATTCCCGCAAATGAAGTTTTCTCTTTTTCGTTTCCGCGATCGAATCGGAAAAGAGGACGGCTAAACGAAGAGGTTGACCATGCGCTGTAGCCGCCGGTACGCGAGATCGCAGGTCAGCCGGTTTCCCACACTTTCTCGATACGACAAGCCTTCCAACTCACGCATTGCGATAACCTCGCGAAACTCCACCGGGAATTCCCGGAGACGACAAAATTCGAGGGAGTCCCGCCGGGCGCTCGGGAGCAACTCCGCCTCCGGACTTGGGCGCGAGGAGTCCAGGTGCGTGTTCTCATCGAATAGAATCGCCGGTTTCGGCCCTCGATTGCGCCGCATCCACGTGTAAGAAGTATTCCGCATATTGCGAGAAGCCATCCTCGCAGCACGCCCACTTCTGCATTTCACACTGAACCGGAACAACAAGCTCATCAAGTATCGCCAGAACGACTATCGCGCCGCTTACGGAAAGGATGCCCAGCAGCCAACGCCTTTGGTCAGGGCACAACCGGGGAAGCAGTTCCGCGCGTATGTGAACCAAGCCAGGAAAAACGGTGGCCTAACCACCGAAAGTTCGCCTACCGTTTGGGTGAAATCTTAGGCGTCTTCCCGTCCTGCTCGATGAGCTTCACCAGGAGTTCCACGCCTTTATCGATGGGAAGAAAGTTCGCGATCACAATGGGCGTCCTGCCGTTTGCGTCTAGCGCATCGGGATCGGCCCCCTTGTCAGCCAGGAACTGAATGACCTTGCAGATTTCGGGCTGGGTCGAGGTTTGCATGGAACCTGTGACGGCGGCATGCATTACCGTGGACTTCCGGTCGGTAATTGCGGCTACATCGGGCGATAGCTCGTAGGCATATTTGACGATTTCGACATGACCGCTGCTTGCCGCGGCCATCAGCAGCGTCGTGCCATCCTGAGCTTTCAACTTCGGATCGGCTCCGGCGGCCACCAGAGCGCGCATCACATCCTCATGATCTGCCCGCGCGGCTAGCAGCAGGGGCGTCTGCTCTCCCGCGGGCCGCCGGAACCCGCCTTGGCCGCGTCCGCTATCCGCCGCAACCTTTCCCGTTTGCAAATTGGGATTGGCATGCTTCGCGAGCAGGTCCTTAACCAGCGCGATGTTTCCCGCCTGCGCCGCAACGTGGAGAGGGGTCAAGCCGCCGCCATCCGCCGCATCCACATTTGCGCCTTTGGCGAGAAGCGCTTCGGCAACCTTGTTCTTCCCCCCGAGGACCGCAACCTGCAGTACGCTGGTGTGGTTCGGCAAAGCGTAATTCGGGTCCGCGCCCGCCGCCAGCAAGCTCGAAACGGAATTCGCGTCGCCCTTCTGCGCGGCGAAAATGAGTGGAACGAAACCCGCTTTCGAAGCGGATTTTACATCGGCCCCACTCTTAATCAGAGCATCCACAACTTCGGAATGCCCTTCCGCGGCGGCCCACATCAAAGCGTTTTGCCCCTTGTGAGATTCCACCGCATCCACCTTCGCGCCATGCGCCAGCAGCAGATTAACGGCGTCCAGGCTGCCGGATCGCGCAGCAATCATCAGAGCGGTTTCGCCGTTCCATCGGGCCGCACCGACCTCCGCGCCGGCATTAATCAATTTCGAAACGATCGCGCTATTTCCGATGGCGCACGCGAGAGTAAGAGGGGTTTCGCCATACTGGTCCGCCGTGTTTACATTCGCCCCAGCCTTCATCAGGCGATCGACCGTATCCATTTGGTTGAGGTATACGGCCCAAGCGAGAGGCGTCGCGCCATCGGGTTGGCTCGCGTTAACGTCGGCGTGGTGGCCAAGCAGGGAATCGATGGCCGCGCGGTCCTGATCCTTGATAGCTTCGATCAGGCGAGGGTCGCTCTTGACCGAAGTCGCGGCAAGGCAGCCGCTTGCCAGCAAAACTGCGGTTAGGCTAACCCGAGGCATGTTAGAGAGTGCTAGACTTCCGCCAGTTGATCCAGCTTGCCGGAGCTATCGCCCAGCTTCTCCGCATGAACGCCGGACTTGTCCAGCATGGATAGCAATAAATTGTTCATGGGCGTTTCCGGCGCGTACCGGATATGCCTTCCGCCCTTCACTTGTCCGGCCCCGCCGCCCGCGAGCACCAGCGGAAGATCGTGATGGGTATGCGCGTTGCCATCGGAAATGCTGCTGCCAAACAGAATCAGGGAGTGGTCGAGCAGCGTGCCATCGCCATCGGGCGTTGAATCCAGCTTGCCCAGAAGATACCCGAACGTCTTCACGTGAAGCTGATCGATCTTCATCGTTTTCGCGATCTTCTCCGGGTCGTTCTGGTGGTGCGTCACCGAGTGATGCCCGTCCGATATGCCAATCGAACGGTAACTCCGGTTGCTGCCTTCGCGCGCCATCATAAAGCTCACCACCCGCGTCATGTCCGTCTGGAATGCGATCACCATCAGATCGCTCATCAGCTTGGCATGCTCCTCGAATTCGTCCGGAATGCCGTCGGGCCGTTCAAACACGGGTATCTTGACGGTTGCGTTCTGCTCTTCGGCCTTCTGAATGCGCCGTTCGATATCGCGAATGCCCTCGAGATATTCGTCGAGCTTCCGCTTGTCGCGCGAGCCCAGTCCAGGCTCCAGCCGCGCTACGTCGCCGCGAACGAAATCGAGGATGCTGCGGTCTTCGTTCATGCGCTTCAGGCGCGCCGCCGGGTCGGTGGTCTCGCCATCGCCGAAGAGACGCTCGAACACGGCGCGCGGATTGACTTCCATCGGATTTGGCATCGTGGGGTTTCGCCACGAGATCGTGTTGGTGTAAGCGCAGCTATATCCGCTGTCGCATCCGCCCGCGAGGCTCGGCTCTTCGAGCCCGATCTCAAGAGAAGCGAGCTGCGTTTTCTTGCCGAACTCGTCCGCCGCGATCTGGTCGGCCGAAATCGCCGCGTGAATGTCCGACCCCTCCGTCTTTTTCGGATGTACGCCCGTCAGCCATGTGGCGCCAGCGCGCGCGTGGTCGCCCGCGCCGTCGCCAAGCGCTCGCCCGCCATTTTGCATCAAATTACTCAGCACCACCATCTTTTCGCGGTACGTTTCAAGCGGCTTCATGGTGGAAGCCATCTCATAGCCGGTTCCAACTTTCGACGGGAGCCACCCTTTCTGGATAATTCCGTTCGGCACGTACACGAACCCGAGGCGTACCGCCGGCTTTGCGGCGGTCAGGCGCGTGGCAGCCATGGCCGGAACCATGGCGTCTAGTAGCGGCAAAGCGAGCGCCGTTCCAATGCCGCGCAGGAACGTGCGGCGTGGCAGGGATTTCTGGGTGAACATCATGATTCTCGGGTTCTCCTCATCTGAAATTGCGGGCTGTTCACGATCGCGTGAATCAGCGCCGGGATGGTCGTGTTCTGTTTAGCGGCACTGCGCATAGTGGCGCGCATCGCCGGCCGGTCGTAGGATTCCAGCCCGCGGCCAAGGGCGTACGTCAGCAGCTTCTCGGTGACCGTCGAATAAAACTCGTCGCGATGAGCGGTCAGCAACAGATTCTTCAGGCCCGCCGGACCTTGGAATGTCGTGCCGTCCGGCATTTTTCCGCTGGCGTCGATCACCGCGCCGGCGTCTTTCGATCTCCAGGCGCCCACGCCGTCGTAATTTTCAAGCGAGAACCCGATCGGATCCATCCTGGAATGGCAAGAGGCACAGGTCGGGTTGGCCCGATGCTGCTCCATCTGCTGGCGCATGGTCAATTGCTTCCCGTTTTTCGCGTGCGCCTCCAATGCCGGGATATCGGGCGGGGGCGGCGGCGGCGGTGTTCCTAATAGATTTTCAAGCACCCATTTTCCACGCTGAACCACCGAAGTCCGGTTTGGATATGAGGTCACGGTCAAAATGCTACCCTGCCCCAGTAGTCCGCCGCGATTCGAATCCGCTAGCGTCACCCGGCGGAACTGCGGCCCGTAGACGTTCGGAATGCCGTAATGCTCGGCCAAGCGCTGGTTCAAATAAGTGAAATTGGCGCTGAGTAAATCGGTTACGGGACGGTTTTCCCGCATCACGGCCTCAAAAAAGAGTTCCGTCTCGCGTTGAAACGATTGCCGTAGACTGGAATCGAATTCGGGGAACGCGTCCTGATCCGGCTTTACTTGCGCCAGATTGCGCAGGTAAAGCCACTGCCCCGCAAAATTCTCGACGAACGCTTTGGATCGCCGGTCCTCCAGCATTCGGTCGACTTGCGCGTCCAAAACGGACGGGTTGCTCAATTTTCCCTTTTCGGCGAGATTCAGCAGCTCGTCGTCGGGAATGCTGCTCCAAAGAAAGAACGAGAGCCGCGAAGCGAGCTCAAAATCGTTTATGCGGTAAACGGAGCCCGGAGCCCCGTTCGCGGGATCGCGTTCCACGCGAAACAAAAAGTCCGGCGAAACGAGCATGGCCCGGAGCGCCACCTCAATTCCATTGTCGAAGTTGCCTTCCTTGCGACCGGCCTGGTAGAACGTGAGCAGCGGTTTGAGATCCGCGGCCGTGAAAGGCCTGCGGTACGCCCGCCGTCCCAGATTCGAAAGGATTCTTCGCGCGCAAGGATCTTCCTCCTGAGCGCTAGCCGGATGGCAGACGAAAATTTTCCGGCGGCTCGGTGTATCGCCAGGCTCCTTGATGTTGTAAGGGCCGGCAACCGTCACGCTGGTAAACCTCGGAGATCCACCTGTATAGGGCACGTCGTAAAGTTCCAGGCGCGCGCCGTCGAGGCGGAGATCCATCTTCGCGGTCTGTGGAACCAGCACCGGCGGCGTGAACGCGGCGGCACGAGCGCCACCGGCGGGAGCGATGATTTCCGGCAGCGCATTCTCGCGCATAAAGGTGACGCCCACGTTGCGCGTGCCCGCCTTTACACTGAGCCGTTTTTCGAAGATACGGGGCAACTGCGAGGGGCTATCGAACGCCGCGTTTACCGGAGGCGTCTTAATTTTGAAGACGTACTCCGCGTCGACCGGAAAATGGTATTCGATTGAGAGGCCGCCAGCCGAATCGAAAGGCAGCGCATCGCTGACGCGCTCATTGCGGGGTCCGCGTTTGCTTCCCGGCTTTTGCGGTTCGAACTGGTCGAGCTCAGGCTTGATGTTCGTGTCGCCCACCGCGAGCCGGCTCACGTTCCGGGCAACCGAAATATACCGCTCTATTAGGACGGGAGATAGCGATAACACATCGCCGATGTTGTCAAAGCCGTAACCCGTATCGTCGGCTGGCAGTTTGGCGCCGGATTTGATATCGAGCGCCAGCAGATCGCGGATGGCATTGCTGTATTCGGCCCGATTTAGCCGGTGAATCGTGGGATCTCCGGGGTTTGGATGACCCGCCGCCGCTTGGTCCAGCGCGTCCCCG
>JALYXS010000001.1 GCA_030946965.1 Acidobacteriota bacterium | reverse complement strand
CTTTCTGGGCTTCAACTTGACGTTTTTCCCGCAATTTATTCTGGGATATCTGGGGATGCCGCGCCGCTATCACGTCTATCCGCCGGAGTTTCAGGTTTGGAACGTGCTCTCCTCGGCGGGCGCATCCATTCTCGCTATTGGTTATTTGCTGCCCTTTTTCTACTTCGCCTGGTCGCTGAAGTACGGGCCGGCCGCGGGACCCAATCCATGGGGCGCGACCGGTCTCGAATGGCAGACCTCCTCGCCTCCGCCTACGGAGAACTTCGAGATTACGCCCGTCGTGACGCAGGACGCCTATACTTATTCGACTCAGGAGGAAAAGCAGTTTGCCTGACACTCACGCGCTTGCCGTACGGCATCATTTCGTAGACGCGGAGCAGCAGAAGGACGCGTCCACGCTGGGGATGTGGATTTTCCTGGTGACGGAAATCATGTTCTTCGGTGGGATGTTCATGGCGTACATCGCTTACCGCCACGCGTATCCGGAAGCGTTTGCCGCCGCCAGTGAAAAGCTGAATGTCTGGCTCGGTGGCGTCAATACTCTCGTGCTAATTTGCAGCAGTTTAACGATGGCGATGGCGGTTCATTCGGCCGCGCTCGGGAAGAAGAAGCTCATCATCATTTTTCTGCTTCTGACGCTTGCGCTCGGATCGGTATTCCTCGGCATCAAGGGAGTGGAGTATCACGACAAGTTCATTCACCATGAAGTACCGGGTCCGAACTTCGCGTTCGAGGGTCCCGATCCGCAACACGCCACGCTCTTTTTCTCGCTGTATTTCGGCATGACGGGGCTGCACGCTCTGCACATGATCGTTGGCGTGGGAATCATTCTGGTCCTTCTCTGGCAGGCGCACAAGAACCGCTTTTCCGCCGCGTGGCACACGCCCGTCGAGATGTTCGGCCTCTACTGGCATTTCGTCGATATCATTTGGATCTTCCTGTTCCCGTTGCTTTACCTGATCGACCGTAGCGGCAGGTGAAATTATGACCGAGCACATCGTTCCCGTAAAGGTTTACATTTACGTTTTTCTGGCGCTGATGGTGATGACGGTGGTCACGACCGGCGTCGCTTTTGTCGATCTCGGCAGGTTCAACGTGGTGGTCGCGCTCGCGATTGCGTTTTTCAAGGCGTCGCTGGTGGTGCTGTTCTTCATGCACGTTCACTACAGCACGAAACTGACGAAGATGATCGTCATGGCCGGCATTTTCTGGCTCGGGATCATGGTGTTTTTTACGATGTGCGACTTGCTGACGCGCGGTTGGCTCCACGTGCCGGGCCGGTAATTGGCGCTACGCGAAAACCCGCTCGAAAAATCGCCGGGTTCGCAGCCGGATCTCGCTTAGTTTCGATTCGAGAGATAGTTCGTGCGATTGTCCAGGTGTCCATCTTTCGACCAACTCCGTCAATACCGCAAGCTGCGATTTAGCCTTCGGCAGGCGTCCTTCCGCGTGTCCCGTTGCCACGCGCATCGCGTGATCGAGCGAACGGTAGAAAGTGGCGGCCTCGCGGAGGAAGTTGGCGTCGTCCCGCTCCAGGTGTCCCATTTTTTCCACGATGTCGATACGCTCGGGCGTGTTCAAGACTTTGAAGAACATCCCCGCCCCTCTTAGCCGCAGGTACATGAGCGCGAAATCGATATCGTAATAGCCGCCCGCTCCCGCCTTCAGCGGATTGCGCCCGCTTTGCTCCTTTTCGAGCCGCGCCCGCATTTGTTTCAGTTCGCTCCGGGAGCGCCCGTCCTGGCCATACCGGCGCCAGTCCACTTCCTGCAATTCGTTCAGAAATTCGGTTGCCCGCTCGGCATTCCCGGCAACCGCGCGGGATTTCATATAGGTAATGCCCTCCCACGCCTCGGCGCCTTTTGCGAAGTAATTTTTGTAAAAGCCCTCGGTTTGGACTAGCGCGCCCGCGCCGCCGTTAGGACGCAAACGCGTGTCCACGGTGAAAATCACGCCGCCGCCCGTGTACGCACTTATCGCGTGGATCATTCGTTCGGCGACGCCTGTCCAGAAGGGCGCTTGGCTCGCGTCGCGATCGGGCAGGACGAATACCAGGTCGGCATCGGAGGCCAAGTCGAATTCCCGCATTCCCAAACGCCCTAGCGCGATTACCATCATCTGATCGGCGGGCGCGTAGGAAGCGCCGGCGGGAGGCCCAATCCGAATCGCTTCGGCTAGCGCGATGCGGTAGCTGGCGGCAATAACGGAATCGGCAAGATCCGACGTTCGTTTCAACGTTTTGAAAACCGGCACGCGATGGTGGATACTATCGCTCTGAATGCGGACCATCTGCTCCCGGAAAAACTTCCGTAAACTGCCGGGATCTTGCGGCGGCTCAAAGCCCACGCGGCCTTGCCGGTCCCCCACGGCCCTTGAAACTTCCTCCAAAAGCTCGGGATGCCGAATCAATTGGTCGGCGAAAAATTGACTATGCGCGAACAGATCCAAGACGCAAAGCGTGAGCCGCGGGTTCTTGTCGAGACGCCGCAGCCACTCGCTCTCGACAATTTTTTCGAGAAAATGCTCCAGGCGCTCGCGGTTGCCCGGCACTCCGGATGCACTCGCGGCATTCACCAAGGCCGCTAAACCCGGCGCCTTTCGATCGAGAAAGCGGACGAGATTGGGCGAGGCATGCTCGCCGGCCTCATGGACGCTCGCATCGAGAGTCCCGGTCTCGTCAACGGAGTTGGGGGAGGCGGAGGAGGCGGGGCGCCGCGAATGAATCACGCGCTCGTACAATTCCTGCACGGATTCCAGATGCCCGTCGATCTCGCGCTCCAGGCTCCCGGCGTTGCATGCTCCGCCCTTTGCCGTTGCCGGCATCTTGCACGCGAGGGTATCGAGCGCATCGATGTTTTCGGGAAGCGCATGCGTTTGGCGATCTTCGTCGAATTGCAACCGATGCTCCAGGTTTCGCAGAAATTGATATGCCGAAGCCAACCGGCCATACTCCGAATCGGAAAGCAGGTCTTTGTCGCGCAGGCGGAACAGCGCAAACAGCGTGCCGCCGCTGCGCACCCACGTTTCCCGCCCGCCATGCAAGCGTTGAAGACACTGCACCAGGAACTCGATATCGCGGATGCCGCCGCGTGTAAGCTTGATATCGAGGCCGGTCCGGTGCGAGCGTTTGAGCTTCTCGCTAATCCGCTCGCGCGCCTCCGAGACGCTCTCGATTGCCTTGAAATCGAGCGTTGTCGAGTAAATCAGAGGCTCTACAAAATCGAGCAGATCGCGCCCCAAGCGGGGGTCTCCCGCGGAAACGCGCGCCTTGATCAGCATCTGCAACTCCCAGTCGCGCGCGCGAGTCTTGTAGTAAGCCTTCGCGCCCGCAAGCGAGTGGCAGACTTCGCCGTAGCGGCCGTCCGGCCTCAGCCGGAGATCGACGCGATAACACATCCCATCAGCGGTGTAGGTGGAAAGCAGCTCCGTATACTGGTTCGCGATCTTCTTGAAAAATTCCTGGTTGGCGATGGGCTGAGCGCCATGGGTCTCGCCGGCGCCGGAATAGAGGAATAGCAAATCGATGTCCGAACTGTAGTTCAGCTCTCTGCCGCCCAGCTTACCGAGCGAGATGACCGAGAATACGGCCTCGCGCCCACCCATTAGAGGCATGCCGTGGACGCGCGCAAGCTCGTCGCGTATGCGCTCGTAACAGATGTGCAAGATGGAATCGGCCAGATTCGAAAGCTCTTCGGTAACGTCGGACAGGGACCCTAGACCCAGCACGTCGCGCAGGACAATTCGCAATAGTTCCCGGCGTCGAAAGCGCGCGAGTTCGAGGGCGCGGGGAATACCGGGTGCCGGATTGAGCCACTCGTCCAGCCGTTCTTTGTATGCCTCAGCCGAAAGCACGCGGTGCATATCCGCCGAACGGGTGAGTTCCAGCAGCCAATCGGGATTCCGGATCACCGCCTCCGAGAGAAACCGGCTATACGAAAATAACGCGATCAGGTAATTCAGAGCGGTCGGATTGACGGCGATTTTGGCAAACGCGTCCGGCGCTTCGAGTTTCATAAGCGCGAGGAATTGAAGAGCCCGATCGCGATCCGGAACCGATTCGAGCAGGACGGAAAAGGCCGGTACATCGTCGCGGGCGGGGGAAGGCTGCTCAAGCAATCGCTGCATTTAACGGAAGCGGACGCGGCTTCCAAGGCGATTATAACGTTCCATGCCGGACCGGCTATGCCAGAACCGATTCAATAACGATCGCGTCGCCCGCGCGGATTGGCCCAGGTCCGATAGCGCGAGCATAGAATCCGCTGAGCGCCCAGCGAGGGGACGTGAAATCGCCCGCTTTGACTTTTCGGTCGTAGATCTCGTTCTTGATCGATGGCCCGTGCACGTCGAGGGTGCCGCACGGCACGCGAATCGTGGTCAGCTCGATGACAGCGGCCCCGACCCTGAGCCTTTCGCCAGCGCGCAGTTGGCGATAATCGAGGCCGCGCGTGGTGAGATTTTCGCCGAGGGCGCCATAAAACAGCGGGTAGTCTTTGGCGATCAACTGGTCGATGGTTTCGGATGCGATCAGCAGAACCGCTTTTAGCGGGCCGCCATGGAAACGGGGGTGGGCGCAGGAATCGCCTTCCAGACCAAGGGGTGTCAGCACGGCATCGGGGACAGGCCGCTTGGGAATTCCTCCGCGCGAGATATTGATTTGAACGACGCTGGAGAGGCCGTTCATACGCTACGCGGTTACGGCGGCGATGACCGGACCCGGAACCCA
>JALYXS010000739.1 GCA_030946965.1 Acidobacteriota bacterium | reverse complement strand
TAATGGGAACCGTCAATCAAGTGATGGCGCTCGCCCAGGCGGGCTCCGAGCTAGTGCGGGTCACCGTCAACACCGAAAAGGCCGCGGAGGCCGTTCCGCGGATCGTAGGTACGCTTCGCCAGTTCGGCGTTCGCGTGCCAATCATCGGCGACTTCCATTACAACGGCCACATCCTTCTGAAAAAGTATCCTGAATGCGCGCGGGCGTTGTCGAAATATCGCATCAATCCGGGAAACGTGAACATCGGGAAAAAGCACGACGACAATTTTCGCACAATGATTGAAGCGGCGATTGAATATGACCGGCCGGTGCGGATCGGCGTGAATTGGGGATCGCTCGATGCGGCGCTGCTGACGCGCATGATGGATGAGAACAATCTGCTGCCGGAGCCGAAAGACTCGCGCGATGTAACGATCGATGCGATTGTCGCGAGCGCGATTCAATCGGCGGCGGCGGCCGAGCACCACGGGCTGGCGCGCAATAAAATCATTCTCAGCGCAAAGGTAAGCGGCGTGCAAGATTTAATCGACGTGTACCGGTTAATGGCGGCGCAGTGCGATTATCCGCTGCACTTAGGATTGACAGAGGCGGGGTTGGGCGCGAAAGGAATTGTGGCAACCACTGCCGCGCTCTCCGTGTTGCTACAGGAAGGCATCGGCGACACAATTCGCGCGTCGCTGACCCCCCTTCCAAACGGGGACCGCACCGAAGAAGTGATTGTCAGCCAGCAAATCCTGCAATCGCTGGGCATTCGCAGTTTCACGCCGCAGGTGACCGCCTGTCCGGGATGCGGACGTACGACCAGCACGTTTTTCCAGGACATGGCCGATCAGATTCAGACCTACCTGCGCGAGCAGATGCCAGTCTGGAAAGAGGAGCACCCCGGCGTCGAAACGATGAAGGTAGCGGTGATGGGCTGCGTAGTCAACGGACCGGGCGAATCGAAACACGCGAACCTGGGCATCTCCTTACCCGGCACGTTTGAGGAGCCTGTAGCTCCGGTTTATGTGGATGGGAGGCTGGTCAAGACATTGCGTGGCGATCGCATCGTGGCCGAATTTATCGAGATGGTGGACCGGTATGTCGAAAGCCACTACTCTGCGGCGGTTTTGGTTTAACGCTTTTTGATGTAATCGCTCTAAACCCATTAGGATGCCAAGATTTTTCACGTTACAGGAAGCCCGTCTGGAGCTGCCGCGCGTGGGGAAGTGCATACGCGACGCGTGTACTTCCAAGTCTCAATATGAAGAATCCGATCGCGCCATGCAGTCGTTGATTCAACGCATCATGATCATGGGAGGAATTTTGGTGGATCGCGCGGCGGTGGAATCCATCAAGTCGCAGCGGGAGCGGAGCGCGGACCGGTTGAAAACGGCGCTCGAAGAGATACAAGAAGTGGGCTGCGTGGTGAAGGATCTGGATATTGGTCTAGTGGATTTCCCCACCCTCTTCCGGGGAGAAGAGGTGTATTTGTGCTGGCGTATGGACGAGCTCGATATTGAGTTCTGGCATGGCGTGCATGAAGGCTTCCAAGGACGGAAGGCCATCGACCGGGACTTTATGGATCACCACCAGGGTAGCGATCCGAACTAAAGTCCGAAACAGGCGGATTGCTTGACATCACTGTCCTGGCGCGTCAGACTTGCGCTCAGGACATGCGTGTTTTCATTCTTTTACAACTGCTGCTGCTAAGCTGGCCGACGGCTTCCCTGGCGCAACGGCCGGTTCCGCCGGAACCGGTTCCAGGCCAGGTTCCCGGCCAGGTAGCGCCGCAGCCTCAAGACCCCAACCGGGTCCCCGAGATCGATCGGCAAACTCAGCCCCTCGATCCGTCCGCCAACCCGGATGAGGATCGGAACCTTGCCAACGAGTACACCGGGCCGGCTATTCTCAGCCGGGGATTCAGCGCCACCCGGCCTACTCTCTTGCAGGCCATTCGTTTCCGCCCCTTTGCGGGAATTCAAGGCATTTACGATACGGGCTTAACGGGACTCCTGCTCAATAAAGATGGGAAGGTGCGGAGTGTGGACTCCTTTGGAGTAGAAGCGGAATTTGGAATTAGCGGCAGGAAACTGTTCAAGCACGATGTGCTGGGACTGAATTATCGAGGAACGATTTTCCATTACACGCCGAATAGTTTCTACGACGGTTCCAATCACATTCTCGATCTGGATTTTGCGCATCGCGCCGCCAAGCACCTCACCATTAATCTAAAAGAGTCCGCCGGGGTTTACTCCAATAACACTGCGCTGCTAAATTCGATCGGGCTTTCCGACGCGAGCATCGCGGGCACCGATTACGTTGTCACGCCGAACACTCAAGCATTCGATAATCGTGTAATTTTCGCCAGCAGCCAGGTGGATACGGTGTACCAGAAAT
>JALYXS010000738.1 GCA_030946965.1 Acidobacteriota bacterium | reverse complement strand
GAAGCCGGATACGAACTTACTCATTCACCACCACCTCGGATTTGCGGATGCGTACCTGCTCCACGCGCAGTTCGCCACTTGCCACCACTTCGATTCGGATTCCATCCCGCTCGACCACTTCCCCCGCCAGCGGCACGCGCCCCAACCACTCCGTCACCAAACCGCCGACGGTAGTCGATTCGATTTCTTCTTCAGGATGAAACGCGAGCAAGTCGTCTAGCCGCGCCACATCGAAGCTGCCCGAAACGACATAGCTGCCGCCCTCTTCCACTTTGACATCCGAATCCGGTTCATGCTCGTCGCGGATTTCCCCTAGAATGACCTCGACCAGATCTTCCATTGTGGCGAGGCCCGCGGTGTTTCCGTATTCGTCCACGACAATTACCATGTGGCCGCCCTCCTGCTGCATCTCGCGCATCAGGTCGTTGACCGGTTTAGTCTCGGGAACGAAGCGGATAGACCGCATGATCTCCCGGATCTTGCGGCTGGCGCGCTCCCCTTCGTCTAGTTCGAACATGTCGCGCACATGAACGAAGCCCACGATTTGATCGATTGAATTCTCATAAACCGGGATGCGCGAATACTGCTCGTCGATCACTAATTGACGCAATTGCTCAAGCGTCGCATCCGCTTCGATGGCAACCATATTCGGACGCGGCGTCATGATTTCGCGCACCACCTTATTGCCAAACTCGACCACGGATTGAATCAGCTTGCGGTCGTCTTCTTCAATCAGGCCCTCTTCGGCACCCGCCGAAATTAGCGCTTCGATATTTTCAGCGGACGTAGGCGGCTCTTCCGTGTTGCCCTTTTCATCGGCAAGGTCGATCAAGGTGTGAAAGAATTTGAGCAGCGCGACTACCGGTTTCACCATCGATCCGATCCCGCGCAGAACCGGGATCAACGGCAGAAGCCAGTGTCCCGTCGTGCGCCTGTAGAGGAGCTGCGGGACAATATACGCAATCGCGACCATTCCGATCCAAGACGTGGCAAGCGCCTCCAGAATGACGGGTAGCGATACCGGTCCCGCGCCAATCGCGATCGTCAGTATCAAGATTCCGAGCAGAAGAAACAGGCCATGTTTGACGAGCGAGAACGAGAGCGCTCCCTCGTCCGTTTCCATGCCAAGCCGTTTTTCGAGGGTCGATTTGAATAGTTGGAGAGCAGGCAAATCCCGCGTGCGCAGGCGCAGGCTGTCGAGATAAAGCATTTGCACGAAGGTGACGAGCGCGAGCGCGATCGAGAGCAGAATCGCAATTGGAACGAGAAGAAAACTCATGCGCGCGCCCGTTCGATGAGGCCGCGCGGCAATCCGAGCCGCTCGCGCCACCGCGCTTCGGCCCGCGCCATTTTCCCGCGATCCTTCTCATGATCCATGCCGAGCAGATGCAAAACTCCGTGCAACATTAAAACCTCAATCTCGCGGTCGAGCCCGTGGCCGAACTCGTTGGCCTGCACCGCGGCGCGGCGCCAGGAGATCGCTATATCGCCGAGATACCCGTCCACATCGCTGGGGAATGACAGCACGTCGGTCGTGCCGTCCTTTTCCCGAAACTGCCGGTTGAGCCGCCGCAGTTCCACATCCCCCGCGATCAGTACGTGAAAATTAAGGCCTTGCGCGACCTCGGCCTTGAGCACTTGAGCGAACCGCTCAAGATTTGCATTATTGAGATCGGGTGCCGCGAATCGGCGGAATGAAACGAGAATGTCTTGTCCGGAGGACATTACTGGAACGCCCTCAGGCGCCGGCGACTTCGGGAATCGCGGTCAGGTCCGGGGACGCTTCGGTCAGCTTCAAACTAAGCTGGCGGCTGACATTCTCGTTATACCGTTCGTACGCTCTCACGATGCGTTGCACCAGGCTGTGGCGCACCACGTCTTTATCGTCGAAGTTCACCAAGCTGATTCCCTCGACACCTTTCAGAATCTCGACGGCATCGAGCAGGCCACTGCGCTTTCCGGTGGGGAGATCGATCTGCGTCACGTCGCCGTTGACAACCATTTTAGAGTTCGCGCCCTGCCGCGTGAGCACCATCTTCATCTGCTCGGGAGTGCTGTTCTGCGCTTCGTCGAGGATGATGAAACTGTCGTTTAGCGTGCGGCCGCGCATGAACGCGATCGGCGCGACTTCGATCGCCGTGCGTTCCAGGAACTTATCGACCTTCTCGCCTTCGAGCATGTCATAAAGCGCATCATACAGAGGCCGCAGATAAGGATCGATCTTCTCCTGCAACGTTCCGGGAAGAAACCCGAGCCGCTCGCCCGCTTCGACAGCGGGGCGTGTCAGGACAATACGGCTCACGCGCTTGCTCAGCAGCGCGGAAACCGCCATGGCGACCGCCAAATACGTTTTCCCGGTTCCCGCCGGACCTACGCCAAACACCAGATCGTTGCGCTCAATCGCCTCCATGTAGCGCCGTTGATTCACCGTCTTCGGTGTCAGGATCTTCTTGCCGAAATTGCGCTGCCTTCCACTGACTACCAGACCTCGCAAGCTCACATCGGGATCGCCCGTCACCACCCGGAAAAAGCTATTCAGATCGCCATTGTTGAACACGACGCCTTCTCGGACGAGGGCCACATAATCTTCCAGTATGGCTTGTGCGCGGGCGACGGCGGCGGGCTCGCCCTCGACTTCGAGCGAATTATCGATCAGGTGAATGCCAACTTTTAGACCGGCTTCCAAAAGGCGGATGTTTTCGTCTCGAGTGCCAAAAAGATTCTCAATACCCCGGCTAATCTGGACGCTGGCTTTCATTTATAGGTATGTAAAACCTCCAACGGTTGCATATCGGGTTTGAACATCAGCGGGAAACAGGAAAGTACTCAAGGAGGAGATGCGATGGTAAGGGGTGGCGAGAAACCATCCGGTTCGATTATAACAAAGCGTAATTACAAGGCGCGGCGTTGCCGCCTGACCGCTCCGGCACTCGTCGGCAACGTGTTAAATTCCTTGGTAGGAGCAGGCGGGAAGTCGAGTTCCCGTCTCACGAGACGATGTCTGGCTTGACCACACGCGAACAGGAAGCCATCGCGAGGGCAGCCACGCTCTTCATAGGGCTTGGCGCATCTCAGGTTTTTGTGTTCGGTTCCGCCACCAAGGGCCAGCTGAGGTCGGATTAAGATATCGACATGGCCGTTTCCGGATTGCCCCCGCGCATCTACTTCTCAGCGATAAGCCAAGCATCCGATCTGATCGGACGGCCTGTCGATCTCGTGGATTTGGACGACGACTCCGGGTTAGTGCGGTACTTGCGTGGGAGCGGAGAGCTCATCCGTGTCGCATAATCTCGCGACGAGGATCCAATTGGGACTGAATTAACTCGTTGCAATCAGGAATCAGTTGTCTCCGCTGATTGCAAGGAGCGGCGAACAGGAATTGCCGGTGATGGAAACAGCGGCAGCGCGTGCGATGCTGCATTCGTTTTACACCGAAATCGAAAAGATCTTGAAGATGATTGCGATTCGATCACGACAAGAAGATGCCTTCGTCCGAGTCCTGGCACCGCGATTTGCTGACTCAAATGGCGGCGGGTTCTGAAACGCGCCCGCCGGTTATAACCACCGATCTTGTCGCGCGGCTGGCCGATCTGTTGGCATTGCGCCATCTGTTCCGCGGCGCCTCGACCTAACCAATCGTCTGGCAAGAGTACAATAACATTTGTAAGGCTTAGGGATCTCCGGAGCGGCCGGTTTGTTGTAAGCTGACCTGCGAACGTAGGCAGGGGAACGCGATTCGGGTCTTCCTCTCTTGGAGCACGGATTCGTAAAAACAAATCACGTTTCTT
>JALYXS010000698.1 GCA_030946965.1 Acidobacteriota bacterium | reverse complement strand
TCGCGCTCAAAGGCATTCCGCGCGACAGCTACCAGTTGATGATGAAATACAGCACGCCGGCCACCGGCGATCCCGCGGCAAAAATCGATGAATTCCGAACTCAGCTAGGCACGGAATACATGGATATTTTGCTGCTTCACTGCTTGCGGCCGCCTACGTGGAAAACGGATTACCAGAGCCTCCAGGACGGACTATCCGTGGCGAAGGAAAAGAAAATAATCCTCTCGAACGGGGCGTCGATTCACGGTCTGCCGGCGCTACGCACTATTCCGGGCGACAAGTGGCTCGATATCGCCATGATCCGCATGAATCACAACGGAACCCGCATGGACACGCTTCAAACGCGCGACGTGGACGAGACGGGAAATGTCGATGAGGTAGTGGCGCATACCAAGAAAGTTCATGCGCAGGGCATGGGTGTCATCAGCATGAAGCTATGTGGCGAGGGCCGCTTCACCAACGCCGAAGATCGCGAGGCGGCGATGAAGTTCGCCATGAACCTGGGATGCGTCGATGCCGTCACCATCGGTTTCAAAAATACGGCTGAGATCGATGAAGCCATCGAACGCATGAACCGCGTGATGAACGTTTAGTTTATTTTTGCTGCAAGAGGATGCCGAGAGCCGCGTGGCGGTCCCGCGCGGCCGCGACGGCCTGCGGGGTGGGGGCGGCATCCGCCTCTTGCACGATTTGAAGCAGCGCGGCTAATTGGCGGGTGATTGCGACGATGGCATCGCCGGTTTTCGATCGATCTTCGCGGCCGGCGGCAATCGCCCGGAGGATCTGCTCTAACCCGTCATTGGCGTTCAAAATATCGCGATAGATCTGGTTTGACAAATCGAATTGCGCAATCAGACCTGAAACAGGCGTCTTCACGCGCGGGTCCATCCGTACCGTGAGCGGCTGCGTGTACTGCTTTCCATCCACGGTCAGCCGCACTTTGTACTGGCCCGGCAAAACCCACGGCGAAGTCGGCGCGGGCGGAGTGTTGCGATACACCGCGGCAATCGGGTACTCGCGCGGCAGCCCCCTCCCTATGGGCGGCAAATGCAGATCCCATACAATCCGGTGCATCCCCGGCTCGCGCGATATCCGCTGCTGCGGCCGCGGCCAATACGCCGGGATGGGAAGCATCGAATCGAGGGTCTCCACGGCTTCGTTGCTGGAGAAACCGTGAACCAATCGCCCCGCGCGGTCGAGGATCTCAATCGTGACTTCCCCCGCGCTTTCGGATCTCAGAAAATAATCGAGGATCGCTCCGTCGGGCGGGTTCTGTCCCGCCGGTTCATCGGGGGGCAGCGGAGTGTCCGTGTTCGTGTTCCATCGAACGCGTAGAGCCGTTTCCGGACGGAACAGGAATGCGGCCGATTGCTCCATCTGTGCCGTGATCTGACGCAGCGGCGTCACGTCGTCGAGAATCCAGAAACCGCGGCCATGAGTCCCCGCGATTAAATCCTCGTCCTTAATCGCGAGATCGCGAATGGAGGTCGCGGGCATGTTGAGGCGCAGCGCTTGCCAGTGATCCCCATCGTCGAAGGAGACGTAAACCTCGCGTTCCGTTCCCGCATACAGCAGCCCCTTCCGCTTCGGATCTTCCCGCACCACATTTGTTGGGGCGCCGTCGGGGATGCCGTTGACGATCTGGTCCCAAGTCTTGCCGCCATCGTGCGTGCGCAGAATATGCGGACGCATGTCGTCGAGCCGCAGCGTGTTAATCGCGGCGTACGCTGTCGCGCGATCGAAGTGGCCTGCGTCTATAATCGATACTTTCGCGAAGGGAACAAGCTGTGCCGGCGTGACATCCCGCCAGTGCCGGCCGCCATCTGTAGTCAGGTGAATCAGGCCGTCGTCCGTGCCCGCCCAGATGCGATTCACGTCAAGCGGCGATGGAGCCACGGCATAGATCACGCCGCGCCGCGTGGGTTGCGATGCGCTACTGTCGCGGTATTTTCCGGCGTTCGCCGGTACTTGCCAGGCTTTGCGGCTGAGGTCCGGGCTGATCTCTCGCCAGTTCTGGCCGCCGTCGCGAGTCCGCCAAAGCGTGTTGGCCCCAAAGAAAAGCAGCCGCGGATCGACGGGTGAGAACACCACCGGCGCCGTCCGCAGTACGCGAAAGCCTGCGCCGCGAAGCGGTTTTGGCAGGATATTTTCGGCTTGACCCGTGCGGCGATCGTAGCGCGTCAGCTTACCGCCGTAAACGATATCGGGGTTCAGCGGGTCCGGCGCGACGTATCCGTATTCTTCGGCGGCCACCGGATGCCAATCGCGAAACGTGATTTCGCCGTCGTTGCCGCGGCTTGAAACGCAGGCCGAGCCGCTCTCCTGTTGTCCGCCGCACACGCGATAAGGAAACGCGTTGCCGGCCGCGGCGTGGTACATCTGCGCGGTCGGCTGGTTGTACCAGGAACTCCACGTCTCGCCGCCATTCACGCTGACAATGGCCCCCTGATCGCTCGCCAGCAAAATGATCTCGGGACGATTCGGATTGATCCAGATGTTTTGGTAATCGTCGCCGCCGGGAGCGCCGCGCAGCGCGGTCCAACTCTTCCCCGCATCCGTCGATTTCCACGTAACCGTGCTCGTGATGTAAAGCGTGTCCGGGTCTTGCGGATCGACGCCCGGCACCGGGACGTCGCCGCCGCCGATCTTCGCCGCCGGACGGGGATCGTTGGTGGTCTTGGCCCAGCTTTCGCCGGCATCGTTCGAGCGATAAATCCCCACGCCGGCTTTCGATGACGCAGTGGCATAGAGCCGGTTCGGGTTGCTCGGCGAGATCGCCAGATACGCCTGGATGACTCCGTCCGCGCCCGTGGGAAGTCCTTTCGAGAGCTGATTCCAGGTCGTCCCGCCGTCAATCGATTTGAATATCCCGCCACCCGTTCCGCTCCACGCACCATTTTCCCAAGGCGCTTGGCGGGCTTCCCAAAGCGCGGCATAAACGACCTGGGGATTGGACGGGTCGATTGCGACAAACGAGGCGCCGGTATTCTCATCCTTGTAGAGAACCTTCTCGAAGGTCCTGCCGCCATCGGTGGAGCGGAACACGCCGCGTTCGGGATTCGGGCCATACGGATGTCCGAGCACCGCCACGAACAGGCGGTCGGGATTGCCGGAATCTATCGCAATTCCCGGGATCTGCTGGCCATCGCGCAGGCCAAGGTGAATCCAGGTCTTGCCGGCGTCGACAGATTTATAGATGCCATCGCCCGTCGATAGGTCGGGCCGTTGCAGGCCTTCCCCGCTGCCCACATAGATCACGCTCGGGTTTGAGGGCGCGACGGCAATTGCACCGATCGATCCGGTATCTTCGCGATCGAAAATAGGATTCCAGGTCCGGCCGTAATCGTTCGTTTTCCAAATCCCGCCGTTCACCGCTCCGATGTAAAAGAGGTTCGGCTGGGACGGAACGCCGGCAACGGCCTTCGTGCGCCCGCCTCGATAGGGACCGATCGAGCGCCATTGCATCTCGCCGAAGAGCTTCGGCGGGAAGGGTTGCGCGTAAGCGGCAGCCGCGCAAAATATGGCGATGAAAGATGTGGCGCACGCACTCTTGCGTGCCGCGTCCACACTCATGTGGACGCTTGTACTACTCACGGTTTAACGTGGCGATGCGGAATACCGGCTTCGATTTTTCCGCCGGGTCAATCTCGAAAGTCTGCTCGGTCTTCGCCGGATCGTAATCGCGCCACGCCCAAATCATTTCGGCCGGAAATTCTGCCGCGCCCTGTCCCCCGTTATGCGTGCCTTTTCCAAAACTGAAATGGAAATCGTGGCCCGTCAACTTTAGCGCGTTCGCCATCCGCACATTGGCGAGCGGCCAGCTTCCATAATGCGGATTTTCCTGATCTTCGGAGCCGTCCTGCAGCCACACCCGTATATTGCGCTTCGGCTCGCGCAAAATTTTTTCGGGATAGTCTTGGCCGCCATCGCGGTTTGCCGGATCTTCCTTCCATTGAATGGCGGTAAAGCTCCCAATCCAGGTAATCGCGCGCGCGAACTGATCCGGCATCTGCCAAGCTACGTTAAATGCGCAGATACCGCCCGACGAAGAACCCGTAACCGCGTGGCTATAAGCGTCCTTGCGGAGGTTGTACTTGCTCGCCACTTCGGCGAGCACTTCGTCGCGCAGAAATCGCGGGTAACGGTCCCCCACCGTGTCATAAAGCGTGCTGCGCATGGAATCTTTGAGCGTGCGATGCCATTGATCCGAATACGCCTTCACGAAATTGTAAGTCGGCGTGCCGGGCGATCCACTAATGTCGCCCGGATTGATGAACACGCAGATCATTACCGGGATCTTTTTTTGCGCGATCAGGTTGTCGATAACATTGAGCGCGGGGTTATTCCCGTCCCGATGGATGTATCCGCCGCCATCCTGAAACACCATAAGCGCGGCGGGAGTTTTTGGATCGTACTGCGCCGGCACATAGATCCAGTAATCGCTCTTCATCCCGTCGTATATCTTGCTCGTGTGAATCGTCTTATCGGACAACTTACCCGACGGGACGCCAGGTTGCAAATAAGAGAGCGGCCCGAACGCCGGGAGATCGAGGCGGCCGCCGAACTTCGCCCCATCGATCGTGTAATGGAACGCGTGCAACTTGGCCACCAGCGGGATCTGGGCCGCCGTGAACCATATATCGCTGCCCGCGATCTGTTGCATCGCCGGACCCGCCGCCCCATCGATGTAGAGCGTGGGCGTCGAAGCCGTTTCGGTGGCAAAAAAGAAATCGGAGCCGTGCCCCGCCCAAGCCGTGCCGGCCTTCAGTTCACTTGCCGTGAATGTCGATGTGATGGCATCGCGCAAGCCGGCCGATTTTGCATTGCCGAGCTCGATCAGTTGTGGCGCGGTCGATTTGCTTGCGGCGGAACCCGACACCATTAGCAGTAACGCTGGAAAGAAATATTTGCGCATGTCAGGCTGCAATCTTATCACTTAACCCGCGTCTATTCGCCAAGCTCAAACGTAAAGATTCCCCGGCCCGCGGCGATGGCAACCACCTGCTTGCCTTGGCTCAAGTACGTGATCGGGTTCGCGCGGATCATGCCGCCCGCGTTGATCCGCCACGCCTCTTTGCCAGTCTCCGAATCGAGCGCGAAAAAGTAGCCTTCATCGCTGCCGCCAAACAATAGCTTGCCGGCCGTCGTGAGAACTCCGGCCCATGGCTTAGTCACCAGCTTGTACTCCCAGACCTTTTCCCCGTTAGCCGGATTCAGCGCGCGAATTGCCCCGCTGCCCGGGTCCTCCGGAAGATCGATCAACGGCACGCTCCCGATGTAGCGATTTCCAGGACTGTATTCCTGCTCGCCTTTGTGATACACGCTGCGGTTTTCCCACGCCGCCAGATAGAACAAATTAGTATCTGGACTGTAACTCGGTGAATACCAGTTAGTCGCGCCCTGTACGCCGGGCCAGATGTAGTTACCCTCGGGAGTGGGACTGGTATCCGGAAGTAACATCGGCTTGCCTGCGTCGTTCAAGCCCTTGGCCCAGGTTTGTTTGGCAAAAGGTTTCCCGAAGAGAAATTTGCCGTTTTCGCGGTCGAGTACATAGTAAAATCCGCCGCGATGCGCCCAATAGACAAGCTTGCGCCGTTTGCCCTGCCATTGCCCATCGACTAACACCGGGACCTGCACGGCGTCCCAGTCGTGCAAATCGTGAGGTATGAATTGGAAATGCCACTTGAGCGTGCCTGTATCGGCATCCAAGGCGATGGCGCTATCGCTATAGAGGTTATCCCCGGGGCGGGAATCGCCATTCCAATCCGGTGATGGATTGCCGGTTCCCCATATGATTAAATTCTGCTCGGGATCGTACGACCCGGTTACCCAAGTGGGTGCTCCGCCCGTCTTCCATGTGTCGCCCAGCCAGGAAGTCGCTCCCGGACCGCCGGGCTCGGGAACCGTCCAAAAGCGCCACCGGCGCTTGCCGGACTTGGCATCGTACGCGTCGAGAAAGCCGCGGATCCCATATTCTCCGCCGCTGATGCCGCACACTATCATGTCTTTCACAACAAGCGGCGCGACCGTAACGCTATGGCCGGTCTTGTAATCCGCGACGGTGACGTCCCACAAGACGGCTCCCGTTTTAGCATCGAGCGCGACCAGGTGCGCGTCCACCGTTCCCACGAAAACGCGATCGCCCAACACCGCCACGCCACGATTCACTTGGCCGCAACACACGTTGATTTTTGGGGGCAGCGCGCGCTTGTATCGCCAGTAAGGCCGGCCGGTTTCGGCGTCCAACGCGACAACGTTGCTCGGCGGCTCGCTGATATACATGACTCCATCGGCCACCAGCGGCGTTGTTTCCACGGTGTGAGTTGTCGCCATCTGGTACACCCACTTAAGTCTGAGCTTCTTCGCGTTTTCGCGAGTAATCTGACTAAGCGAGCTATAGCGCCAACTGTTGTAACCGCCGGAGTAAGTGAGCCAATTGCCGGGCTCTTTCGCCGCATGGAGAATTCGTTCGGAAGTTACTTGAGCCAATGCTGGAATCGCAATGAAGAGTAATATGAGCGTTCTCATTGCGATACTCACTCGGATGTTTCCGGTTTCGCCCGCAGCGAGGCAAGGTAGGCGGTAATGTCGTTCAGTTCTTTTCCGGTCAACTTCCCTTTATACGCCGGCATCTTCGACACTTTGTCCAGCTTGTAGGATGCAAATCGAGCTTTTGGAATCGAATGCAGTTGTTCGCCGAAATCGATGAACTGCACATTGTAAGTATCTTCGTTCATGAGAAACCCCGAGTAGCTCTTCCCGTCTTTGCCGGTTGCGTCCACTACCCAGTAGCGCACGGGCACATCGGAGTTCGGATCGAGGATGGATTTCGCGAGATGGTCGAGCGACCTGGTGGAGCCTATGTTCGTAAGGTCGGGACCAAGCCTTCCGCCTTCCCCCGCGACGCGGTGGCACCCGCTGCATCCTTTCTCGCGAAATAGCGCGGCGCCCAAACTTGCTTCGCCGGACGGCTTAGTTGCCGAATCGACGCTGAGAGAACGGATGTAGGCAACCAGTTGCCGCACGCGGTCTTCCGAATAGAACAAGCCGGGCATCTCAGTACCGGGGACGCCATTCGAGATGGTGTTGACCAAGTCGGAATCGGAGCTGCCATGATAGAAAACGCCCAACGCGAGATTGGGGCCGCGGCCGCCTTCCCCGTGCAGCCCATGGCAGGCCGCGCAATGCGAGCGGAACGTCTTCGCACCCGCCGCAATATCCGCGCCACCGGTTTGCGCTTGAAGCAAGGACAGAATTCCGGCGCAGAAAAGCATCGAGATTACTCGGGTCATTCAGGTTTTTCTCCCATCTGGTGCGAGCGCAAGCATTATATCCCGCTTTGTGGCACGCAAGAGTACGTGCGCCACTCTTCAATCGCGCCACAGCATCTCGGCTTCGGCGCGGCGGACATAATTGGCGTCGAGATTGG
>JALYXS010000689.1 GCA_030946965.1 Acidobacteriota bacterium | reverse complement strand
AATCATCGGAATTCTCATGGCGATGTTAGGCGGCATCGCTTACCTGGTCCGTGCTTATCACATCCCCGCGACGCAGCCGGGCGCTCAGGGCCATGAAAGCGTACTCTCGCAGCTAATTGGCGCAATCGGAGGCAAGGGCGCTTTCTACTGGCTGAGGTTAGGCTCGATCTTCGTGGTGCTGGCGCTTTCCGCCAATACAGCTTTCGCCGACTTTCCGCGTCTTTCCCGCGCGATCGCAAATAACGGCTTCCTGCCTCACGCGCTCAAGTTGCGCGGCAGAAGACTCGTTTATGAACAGGGCGTGTACGCGCTGGCGATCGCCGGAGTGTTGCTGATTATTTTCCGGGGGATCACGGACCGGCTAATTCCGCTTTATGCCGTGGGAGCCTTTTTGGCATTCACGCTTTCGCAAGCCGGCATGGTCGTGCACTGGAAGAAAACCGGCGCCAAGGGATCCGGCAAGAACATGATGTTGAACGGCTTAGGCGCGGTTGCCACGGGTATCACGGTTGCGGTCGTGCTCGTAGCCAAGTTCGTTGAAGGCGCGTGGATCACCGTGCTGCTGATTCCCGCGATGATTTTCCTGATGTATGAAGTCAAACGGCACTACGATCGCGTGCAGAAGGAAATAATGCCTCGACCGGCCGGCCAATGCAGGGGCACTCTGCGCGCCGTTCGTGGTGTTGCCGATTGACAGGTGGAATGCAGTGACGGAGCGCGCCTTGCGGTTCGCATGGTGAAGTCCCCGTTCCGTTTCGTCGTGGCGCCTATGGTCGATTACGCTTTGCAACTGGAGAAGGACTTTCCAGATCGCCAGTTTGCAGTGCTGATGCCGGAACTAGTGGAAACGCGCTGGTATTTCTACCTGCTGCACAACAACCGGCCCCAGGTTTTGAAGGCAATGCTCTTGTTCCGCGGCAATCAGCGCGTGACAGTGATCAACATCCCTTGGTACTTGAAAGAGGGATAAGCGCGTGTCACGGCTTCATCATTGCTTCGCGTTTCGCCTTGAACTCCGTGCCGGGCTTCCATTCGGGAAACTTATCGCCCTGGGCGACGCGATATCCAACCTCGAACAACAGTCGCAGATCCTCCACAGCGCCCGATAGATCCCAATCTGGCTTCACCTCGTCCGAAACCTTGTGATAGTCGTTCGCGGTATACGCTTCGCGCTTCTTCCGCCCATAGCCTTCCGGCTTGCCGATATAATCGACGCCCGATTCCGCATCGAGCGCCGGAACACCCTGTTTCGCGAATTCGAAATGGTCGGAGCGGTAAAAGTGCCCTTTCTCCGGCTCGGCATCGCCCTCGATAACGCGTCCGCCTTGTTCCTTCGCGACATCCCGGGCAATATCGTCCAGCGTCGAATTTCCTAAACCCACAATCACGAAATCCTTGGTGCGCCCCCACTGGTTTATGCCGTCCATATTGATATCGGCGAGCGTCTTTTTCAGCGGATACAGCGGGTTTTCGGCATAATACTTTGCGCCCAGCAGACCTTTCTCCTCGGCCGTCACCGACAGAAATAAGATCGAGCGCTTCGGCGCGGGCGAAAGCTTGGTATACGCGTCCGCGATATCGAGCAGCGCGGCCGTGCCCGAAGCGTTGTCCAACGCTCCGTTAAAAATCTGATCGCCCTTTAACGATGGATCGCGGCCCAGATGATCCCAATGGGCGGTGTAAATCACATTCTCGTCCTTGAGCGCTGCATCGCTGCCTTCCAGTTTCGCAATGACGTTGCGCGAATCCACTTCCCGCAGAGTGTTATGCACGTCGAAGCTGGCTTTGGCATCGAGCGTCACCGGCCTAAAATCTTTCTTAATGGCGGCCTGTTTGAGCGCGGTGAGATCCTGCCCCGCCAGGGCGCAAAGCTGTCTTGCTTTATCGGACGTTATCCAGCCTTGCACCGGGACATGGCCCATGTTCTTGTCGGGCCGCGCGATTTCAAAATTTTCGCGCCCCCAGCTTCCACTCACCACTTCGAACGGATAACCCGCCGGGCCGGTCTCATGAATGATAATCGCCGCAGCGGCGCCCTTCTCCGAGGCAATCTCATACTTGTAGGTCCAGCGCCCGTAGTACGTCATGGCCCGGCCCTTGAACATCTTTTCGTCCAGCTTGGAAGCGTCGTTCGGATCGGTCACGGCGGGATCGTTGATCAGCATCAGAATCGTCTTGCCCTTGACGTCGAGACCCTTGTAATCGTCCCAGCCGTACTCGGGCGCAACTACCCCATAGCCCACGAACACCACATCGGAATTTGCCACTTTCGATTCGGGAACCAGGCGGTTCGATCCCGCGATGTAATCGACCTTCGGGATCATCGGGAGCGGTTTGCCTTTGATCGAGATCGATGCTTTCGTATCGGATTGAAAACCGACCAGTGGCACGTTCTGCAGATACGTTCCGTTGGGATTACCCGGCTTCAGGCCCATCTTCTGGAACTGATCCGTTAAATACTTGATCGTAAGCTCTTCGCCCTTTGTGGCCGGGGCGCGGCCCTCGAATTCGTCGGAAGAAATGACTTTGATTTTGGCTAACAAATCGTCCGCTTTGATCGAATCGAGAGCCGGCCCTAGAACCGGCCCAAGATCGGCTTCCTTCTTCGCGCACCCGGTTAACACCACGGCAAGCACCAGCAATAATTTCTTCATAGAATCACCTTGGCCAATCCGGCATTGTTGCCACTATCCACCACGCGCAAAACCAGCACATGTTCGCCCGGCGGCACGGCTTCCAAGCGGAGATGAAATTTTTCCACGCGCGAATCGATCACCCCATCGAGCGAATTCAACGGTGTCCACGCACCCGCATCCAGAGCATAATCGCACCGCCGCAACGCCGAAGCAGCGTCGCGCCCTTCAAAATCTACATCTACGCCTCCGCCGCTCTTGCGAACCGCGCCAACGGCAATCGCTGGCGGCGTATTATCGATCAGCACCGGCGAACTGACCAGATCGGCCTCCCGCGCCGTGGCGGGCGGATTCACCTCCCGATCCGAAGCGATTACGCGAAAGAAATACCTTCCGTCAGCCAGCGAGTCGCCTTCCAAGGTCGCGCTGTTCTCATGCACATTCGATTTCAGCAGCTTCCACTCGCGCTCGCCTTCGCCACGGAAAGAAAGAGAGTAAACCAAGCGGTCCCCATCGGGATCTTCCGCCAGCCAACTTACGACCAATTGTTGCGAAGCCGCGCGCGAAAGCGTCTGGGTTGGCGTACCCGTCGAGGACGTGGGGCCCGCATCGCCCGTATCGGTAACCGTGATGCTGTAGGCTGAACTGGCCGCCGAACTCGCGGCCTTCGGTGGCGCGACGGCGCTCAATTGCGCCACCACCGTGATCGATTTAACCGCCGGAGCGGAGTTTTGGGCAAGATACGCCACGCTCACGCTTTCAATCTTCGGTTGCCCCCCCGCCAACTCGCTTTTCCATTGGATGTAGCGCGCGTTCGGGCTTTCGACTTGACTCCCCGTTCCAATAGGCAGAGGCGCCGACCAATCGCTCCATGTCCGGTCGGGCCGCAAGCTGTTTCCGCTTCGCGTGCGCAGCGCGACCTTGCCGCCGCCGGCGCTTCCCTGCCAGCTCAGCCTCCCCCATCGCGCGATATTCTGCGCGTCGAAGACGGGCGATTCATATGTGCCGCTCGCGCCCGCTCCGGTCTCGAGGCGGTAAATGCGGCCCATGTTTGCGGTTGCCGCGAGCACGCCGTTGCCGGAACTCAGCAGACGCGTTGCTTCGGCGTCGTTCGTTTGGGCGACCAAGGTTAGTTTCCGGTCGGGCGAGAGCCGGTAAATGCGTCCGTTCGCGTCCGTCGAGAACAGTATCTGGCCCGGCATCGCCAGCATATCGTACACGTTCTCTTCTTTCGAACTCCACAGTGTTTCGACTGTATTGTCGGGATAAATCTTATAGAGCGCCGATTTCTCGACACCCGTGAGATCGACAATTGGAGCCGCGGCCGTGGTAGTGGTGGTGGCAACGGCCTGAGGCGCCTTGACCGGCTCGGGCGTGGCCTTAATCTCGGGGCCCGCTTGCGCGCTCTCGGCCGTCACCGTAATCGAAGTTGTCACGGTTGGCGTCATGCCGGCCCCCGTGGCTCCTTGTGCCGCTTGCGCCGCGCTTTGAGCTCGTTTCGCCACCGAACCGCCGAGCGCCACGGCATAAATGGTTCCATCCGCCTCGCCCGCGATGGCCCGGATCTCGGGCAAGTTGGAATCGTACAGCACGAAGGCTTTGTCTTTCGCCGAAATGCGATAGAGAATTCCGTTTGGCTCCGTGCCCGCGAGCAGCCGTCCCTGCGCGTCCGTGGATAGGCTGGTCACGTTGCCTTGTCCGGTGGCGTAATATTCTTCGCCTTTCCCTGGACCGGATATGCGGAAAACTTTCCCGTCGTCCCCGGTGCCCGCGTATAACGCGCCATCGCGTCCGAACGTGAGCGCCCAAATGTATTTCGCTTGGGGCGCGAAATACTCTTGCGCTTTGCCGTTCTCAATACGATAGATCTTGCCATCGGGCGAAGTGGCGGCATAGACGACGCCTCCAGGATCCACGGCAAGGGCGAAGATTTCCGGCTGCTCGGAAGTCCACAACAGAGAGCTTTTTCCCGATGCATCTATGCGGAACAGTTTGCCGCGATGGCCCGTCCCGGCGTAGAGGGATCCATCCGGCCCTTGCGCCAGGCTCCAGATTACAGGCTGCTCGGATGAGAACACCGTGTCGAGTTTCGGCGCAAGCGTGAGCCGGCCGTCGCGGCCGAGCGAGACGCCTTGGAATTTGCCTTTGATGAAATCCTGGAAGCTGGTCATCTCCCAAGTGGCCGCCGCGGAGGCGAACAGCGAAGATGCCGAACCGAGCAGAAACAAGCCGGTGGCGCGAAGCCTCACTCTTTGACCTCTACCTGCACCATCTTCGCCCCCGCCACAACGTTCCCATCGGCTTCTATCTCAAACTCGCCAACTTTCGAATTTTGCGTTTTCTGAATCGATGGCGTTCCCGCGAAAATCATCGCGGCCGAAGGTGGCGGGCCGGGCAGATCCCGCCCGTCCACTTGATAGTCCGGGTCGGCGCGCCAAACGCGGACATACGCTTTCGAATTGCTCCGCATCTTATTGGCGTTCGCAATCACCTGGTCCGCCGACCTCGGCTCGCTTCCCACGATCTGCCGCAACTCGGAAATGCTCGCCTGAGCGCCGTCCGTTACCGAAAAATACAACGTGCCGGGCGGCGCTCCCGCAGGCACTCTGTACCGTACCGTTCGGGTTAATTCGATGCCATTTCCACCCGCCAGCAGCACGGTTATATCCAGATCGCCGCCTGGACGAACTTCCTTGCGCGACAAATTCACCTGCTCGATATTCAGCAGCTTTTTGGTGTCGGCCGCCTCAATCGCAAGCTCCACGCGCTTCACGTGCAGTTGGTCGAATCCGGTCTGTAGTACGTAGGAAAGCGGCACCGCCGCCGACATCGAGATTTGCGCGGCCGAGCCGCTATCGCCCGAGTACATATTGTCCAACCGGATCGGCGGCCGGTTCCCGTCGAACTCGATGGCGCCTTTGACGGAGATGGTAGCGGCGCCCAGCGAGCGCTCGGTGGCATCGAGCGATGAGAACACCGCCATCTGCAACAGGAACGGGGAGAGGTAAGGATCGTTCACCATCTGCATCCGGTAGGTGTCGCGCCTGCCGGTCCGCTGCACCGAGATATCGACCGGCACCAGATTCGCGCGCAGGCCCAGCAGTCCGGAAACGGCCGTATTGCGGTCCTGCGAAATAATCCCCATTAATTCCTTTGGAGCGGAAATCTTGAACGACGAATTCAGATTGGGCAGCAGCGCCATCACTTCGGCGCGCGCGAACGGCAGGCTGGTCGGGCCGACGGACAGAAACCGGTGGCCGAACGCGTACACTTTTTCCCCGTCGATGTAAGTGACGGTCCCGTCCGCGCCGACGCTCAAATCGCCAGTCATCAACTGCACGCTGATCATCGAGCCGGGATGCAGCATCGCGCGGTCTCCCATGCGATCTTCGACTTTGCCGCCGAGCGAAAGCCCCTGAAGCGGTTCGAGCCCCAACGCGCGAAGCCGCGGCGCGAAATGCTCGATGGCCGCGCCCGTGAAACCGCCGAACGACATGGGCGTCGCGATATCGATCATTTTCATGCCGCCCGATAAGACCGGTTCGCCCGGTTTCAGTCGGCCGCCCGTGCCGCCCGAGCGCACCATTTCTTCGATAGGGCGGATTCCCGCGATCGGTTCTTTCGAGAACGGAAATCCCATTGCCACGGCCCCTAGGAGCTTGCCTTCGATGTACACGGGACTTCCGCTCATGCCTTGCATCACGCCGGTGTTGGCGAGCGGACCGCCCGACAGACGGGCGAGTATCAGCGACTGTTTCGGCCCGATATTCTCGAGCACGCCCAGGATTTCGACTTGAAAATCGTCGATCCGGTCACCCGCGAACACGGTCTTCCCGACGCCGCGCATGCCCTGCTTAAGATCCTTGAGGGGGAAAAAAGGCGTCTGCGCCGACGCGCCAGATAACGATTCTAAACACAGCCCCGCGAACAGAGCGAGCGCCGCTCGAACTATTGGGGGAAGCACAATTCCAGTGTACCTGTCCGCTACAGCAACCCTAGACTAACCCCAACTCCGCGAACGCCGCTCGAGTCGTCGCCACGTCGATGTGCCGCACCGCATGCATTCCCAGGGTTCCGGCTACTTCGACAAAGAGCGCCCGGTCGTCCAAATATACCGATTCCGAGGGTGCCGCCTGCGCCAGGTCGAGCGCCATGCGGAAGATGTCCGTATCCGGCTTGCGGAATCGCACGAAACACGACGACACGAAAAAATCGATAAATTCGGATAATCCGAATTTGCGAATCCGGTATTCGGTCAACTCCCGCCCTTCATTGCTGATGACCGCGGCCTTGAGTGCGTTTCGCGATTTGATGCCGCGCACGAAATCGATCGTTTCGGGATAGGGTTGCGATTGGGCGAAGACGAACTCCTTGAATTCGTCTTTCGAGAAATCGCGCGGCTCATAAAACACCACGCGATCGAGATAATCGTCCAAGCTCAATTTCCCAATCTCGTACGTGTCGAACGTCAGATGGTGCCGGCTGTTCATCTCGTCCAGATCCAGATGGAACGTTTCGGACGCAGTCTTGCGCGTGTCGCGGTCCCAGCCGTTGGTCAGCATCACGCCGCCAATATCGATAAAGAGGGTCTTAATCGGCATCTGAATCAGCCATTCACGCCCGACGCCAGGAATCCGCCGTCGACCGCGATGCATTGCCCCGTAATAAAACTAGCGGCATCGGACGCCAGCAGCACCGCCGCGCCAATCAGTTCCCCGGCTTGCCCGAACCGCCCCATCGGCGTGCGCATTTTGAACTCGCGGCCGCGGTCCGTGCCGTCGAGCAGCGCCGCATTCAACTCCGTGCGATACACTCCCGGCGCGATCGCATTGACGTTGAGTCCGTGCCGGGACCATTCGACCGCCAGGCTGCGCGTGAGCGACAGAACGCCCGCTTTCGAGGCGCAATACGCCGCCACCTCGTTTAAACCCACGAACGAGCTCAACGAGGCAATATTTACGATGCGTCCGCGCTTGCTGGCAATCAGCGGCTCATAAAACGACTGGCAGCCGCGCAGCATTCCGGTGAGATTGGTGTCCATGATACCCGCCCATTCTTCTTCGGGCAGGTCCTTGGTGGGAGTACGCTTGGTCCGGCCCGCCGCGTTCACCAGCACGTCCACTTTGCCGAACCCGGACAATACGGCGTTCCGCAGCGTGTCGATGGACGCGCGGCCGGAGATATCGACCGTGTGGCGGAGAGTCTTGCGCCCAGCGGCTTCCTCTTGCTCGCAGACTTCATCGACCTGCGTTTGCCGGCGCCCCGACGGAATGACGTCCGCGCCGGCTTCGGCAAGGCCGACGGCGATCGCTCGCCCGAGTCCAGACGTGCCGCCGATCACAACGGCCACCCGGCCGCTCAAATCCATAAAATTCTTAACCATTATGAATAGAGTAGCGTGGTAAGAAGCGGTATTCTAACTTGCCAGACTAACTTGCCATGCTGTGCCGCAGTGTCCGGTGCACGCGGCGGGAGGCCCGCAGCCCGATCAGTTCCGCTACCCGGTCGAGTAGATTCGATACATCTTCGATATGCACCACCACCTGCCTGTCGGCATTGGGTGGATCGGGAGATCTTTCGCCCTTTAAATAAGAAGTGATCAAAGCCGTGGCGGGACGGTAATCCTTCTGACGCGCGTAGGAGAGAACGCGTTCGCTGGCGACTGGAGACTCGGTGCGTAAGTCACTCAAAACAATATCGTATTCGTGGTCGTCTAGCTTCCTGACGGCCTCGGCGGCGGAAGCCGCGCCATCCACGAAATATCCACCGGCCTGGAGTAGAGTCTTGAGCGTTAGGCGCGCCGCGAGTTCGCCATCCACTAGCAATACTTTCGCTAAATCGAGGTTCCGGCCCACGGGATTTTGAATGCATCCCTCCTGGACTGTCGCACCGCAGTTGTACTTGACCGTACGTTTCAAGCTCTTTACCTTCCAATTCCACTCTAACCCAATAACCTGGAAATCCCTATGTTTATTTCAACGGAGTAAATAGAAATGGTGCGGGATTTCCTAAAAACAATCTCCTGCTATATTTTCTCGAAAACTCGTTTAAATATTGTGTCCACATGGCTCAACTGCCGTTCCAGCGAGAATGTCCCGGCGAGCTTCTCCGTCGATAGCAGATTCGCAATTTCCGGATCGCTTTCGATTGCGGCTCGA
>JALYXS010000673.1 GCA_030946965.1 Acidobacteriota bacterium | reverse complement strand
ACCAAGCTGATCACTTACGAAGAATCGTTGACGATGCCGGAAAATCGGCTGGAGGAGATCATCGATGGGGAAAGCTACATCATGCCGCCAGCTACGAAAAAACATTGGATGCTGCTTAGCCGGCTTCGGCGGCTTTTGGAAGGCCAGTTATCGGAAACCGGCTATCGGTTAAGTTCAGGCGAGGTGGGTCTCGGAATCCGCCGCGTTCCCGCATTCACCTGCCGCAATCCGGATTTGGCGGTCTATTCCATTAAGGCTCTCGCCAGGGATGAAATTGAAAACAAGAAATACAATGCTTATGTTTGGACCCCGCCAGAGCTGCTTGCCGAATGCCTGAGTCCATCCAACCGTAAGGGCCGAATAGAGAAGCTGCGCGAGGATTACGAATCGATCGGCGTTCCCGAACTCTGGCTCATCGATCCCCAAAAGCAGGTTCTGAGCGTGTATAGGCTTGAAGGAGGTTCGCTGAACCTTAGGGACGCCGTCGAGCACGGCGCCGTTCGTCCCGCTCAACTTCCCGGGATCGAAATCGAAGTGGACCAACTCTGGGAAGCATTCGACCTCAAATTGTGAATCGATCCATATCGGAGCGCCTCTTCACGCGCGCGCAACTATCCATTCCCGGCGGAGTCAACTCCCCCGTCCGCGCCTTTCGCGGCGTTGGCGGACATCCGCTCTTCATCGCGCGCGGCGAAGGATCGCGCATCCATGACATGGACGGGAATTCGTACATTGACTATGTGTGTTCCTGGGGGCCGCTTCTACTGGGGCATTGCCACCCTGAAATCATCGCGGCCCTCGCTGAAATGTTGACCAAGGGCACCAGTTTCGGCGCGCCCACCGAGCGGGAAGTTGAACTCGCCGAGCTGATCCGCGAAGCCGTTCCCTCCGTCGAGATGGTCCGGCTGGTCAACTCAGGCACCGAGGCGACGATGAGCGCGCTGCGGGTCGCCCGCGGTTTCACCGGGCGCGACATCACCATCAAGTTTGAAGGCTGCTACCACGGGCATGTGGATTCTCTGCTGGTGAAAGCCGGGTCCGGCGTGGCCACATTGCAGCTTCCCGATTCCCCCGGCGTGCCGCGCGCATTTAGCGACACCACCATCGCGCTGCCGTTCAACAATATCGAGGCCGTGGAAGATACATTTGGCTCGCGTCCAGATAGCATAGCGGCCATCATTGTCGAGCCCGTAGTTGGGAACATGGGATGCGTGCTCCCCGCACCCGGGTTTCTCAAAGGGTTGCGGGAGATTTGCTCGCGGCATGGCGCTCTTCTGATCTTCGACGAGGTGATGACCGGGTTTCGGTTGGCATTGGGTGGAGCTCAACAGCTTTACAGCGTTAAGCCCGATCTCACGACTCTCGGCAAAGTGATTGGCGGCGGACTGCCCATCGCCGCGTACGGCGGGCGGAAGGACATCATGAGCCATGTCGCGCCCAGCGGCCCGATTTATCAGGCCGGAACGCTTTCGGGCAACCCGCTCGCCGTGGCCGCCGGACTCTCGATGCTGCGGCACTTAAAAACGCACCCCGAGGTGTATGACCGCTTGGAGACCAGCGCTTCGAAGCTCGCCGCCGCGGCGCCTCCCGGCATTACCGTGAACCGCGTCGGCTCCATGCTGACCTGGTTCTTCACGGGCGGCGCAATTGTCGATTTCGAGTCCGCGAAGCAAGCCGATACCGCACAATTCGCGAAGTTTTTTAACTTGATGCTGGACCGCGGAATCTACCTCCCGCCCTCGCAATTCGAAGCGATGTTCGTATCCGCCGCCCATTCGGATGAGGACATCGAGGCAACCGTGGCGGCGGCTCGTGAATGTTTCGCGCAGATAACTTAAGAGTATAAGCTGGAGAGCATGATGCCAGCTTTGCTCCCGCGCGCGATTCAAACCGGCCTTCTCCTGGCGATCCTCGCCGCCGCTCAATCTCCGAAACAGCCGGACGGCGCGCCGCTCCGCCTGGCCGTCGCTGGTCTCGTCCACGGCCATGTCGATGGTTTCTTTCGCGCCGTTCAGAAACGCCAGGATGTTCAGGTGGTCGGCATTTTCGAGCCGGACGCTGCTCTCCAACAGAAGTACGCGCGCAAATACGGATTCCCGGAAGCCATTTTCGGGACCGATTTGGGCGCCATGCTCGATCGCGCCAAGCCTGAAGCCGTCGCGTCGTTCACGAGCACCTACGACCATCCGGCGATCGTCGAAGCCGCCGCTCAGCGTCACCTTCCCGTGATGATGGAAAAGCCGCTAGCCGTCAACATGGAACATGCGCGCGCCATTCAGCAGGCCGCGAAGCGCGGCGGGATCGACGTCATCGTCAATTACGAAACCACTTGGTACGCGAGCCATGCCGAAATTTGGCGGCTATTCAAAGAGCGGCGCGCGGCCGGGGAAATCCTGAAGATGGTCGCGATGGATGGGCATGAAGGACCTAAGGAAATCGGTGTCGGACCGGAGTTTCTCGGCTGGCTCACCGACCCTGCGAAGAACGGCGCGGGAGCTCTCTTCGACTTCGGCTGTTACGGAGCGAATCTGATGACGTGGATGATGGACAATCAGCGCCCGCTCGCGGTTACTGCCCTGACCCAGACGATCAAGCCGCAAATCTATGCGCGCGTTGACGATCAAGCAACCGTTCTGCTGCAATATCCGAAAGCGCAAGGCATCATTCAGGCCTCCTGGGCATGGCCGTTCAGCCGCAAGGATTTTGAAGTATACGGAGCCACCGGCTATGCGGATGCCGTTGGGGGAAACATCCTGCGCGTCCGGTTGAAAGGGGACCGGCAGGAGGAAACCCGCCAGCCGCCGCCGTTGCCCGAAGATCAGAGTGGTTCCGTGTCTTATCTGAAAGCAGTGGTGCGCGGAAAATTGAAAGTGTCCGGCCTATCGTCGATCGAGAACAACCTCATCGTGACGGAGATATTGACGGCGGCTCGGGAATCGGCTCGGACCGGACAAACGGTCAAGCTTCAGTAGTTGAATTACCCGTTCGGGCTAATAGAACGATTGTTGCCGAGCCAATGGTTACCATTTGCGGGTCTGTCATCTGGGGTATCCTGCCGCACGTGAAAATGCCAATCCATGCCAACAACGATACCGCCCGCCTCCATATCCGGAGAATAATATTACGGCGGGGTGGCCGCCCACCCCGCGAATCGCGGTTCGATGGGTTCTAGTAGCCGCCCATCCCGCCCATGCCTTCGGGCCCATGTCCGCCACCGCCCGCCGGAGCGCTCTCCTTCTCGGGAATATCGCAGATCATGGCTTCGGTCGTCAGCATCAACGACGCGATTGAAG
>JALYXS010000637.1 GCA_030946965.1 Acidobacteriota bacterium | reverse complement strand
AGCCTGGCCGGTGGCTGCGATTGGGTCCGCTCGGTACCATCGGCGCGGGTCTGCCGAATGGACTCGCGATGCAGATCGCGCATCCGGGCAAGCCGGTCGCGGTGATTACCGGGGATGGTTCGCTCGGGTTTTACATCGCCGAGATGGATACGGCCGTGCGCCACAAATTGCCGATTGTGATTATCGTGGGTAACGATGCCGGCTGGGGCCTCGAGCGCGAACTGCAAGGCGTGACGGATACGGTTGCGTGCGAGCTTCGCGCGACCCGGTACGACGAAGTGATGAAAGGTTTCGGGGGCGGTGGCGAGACCATCGATAACCTCGATCAGGTGCGCCCGGCGGTGGAACGCGCGTTTTCGTCCGGCGTGCCGTATTGCTTAAACGTGAATGTGAAAGGGATGCGATCGCCGTTCACAGACTGGCAAATTAGCGGGAAAAAGAAATGATTACTTGCGAAACCGATGGCCCGATTGCGGTGTTGACGCTAAATCGTCCGGAGCGCCGCAACGCCTTGTCGCTCGCGATGATGCGAGAGTTAATTCGATGTTTGGGCGAAGTCGGCGGCAGCCGCGCGGTAGTGCTGGCGGCGGCTGGAAACGTCTTTTGCTCGGGCCACGATTTGTCCGAGATGGTTGGCCGCGAGGTCGGCGATTATCGCGAATTGTTCGACGTCTGCACGGAGCTGATGACCAAGATTCAATCGATTCCGCAGCCGGTGATCGCCGAAGTGCAAGGGGTCGCGACGGCTGCCGGATGCCAGTTGGTGGCGAGCTGCGATCTCGCGATTGCTTCGGAGCGAGCGAGCTTCGGTACGCCGGGCGTGCGCATCGGCCTGTTTTGCACGACGCCAATGGTTGCGTTGAGCCGCGCGATCGGCCGCAAGCGGGCGCTCGAAATGTTGCTGACGGGAAGAATGGTCGACGCGGCTACGGCGGCGGAGTGGGGCTTGGTGAACCGCGTCACGACCGCGGGCGAGCTGCGGAAGCAAACGCTCGCGCTGGCCCATGAGATTGCCGCGGTGAGCCCGCTCACGGTGAGAATCGGGAAGCAGGCTTACTATACGCAGATCGAGCTCGATCAATCGAAAGCATATGCGTATGCGAAGGAGGTCATGACTATGAACAGCATGGCCGACGATGCGCAGGAGGGGATTTCCGCGTTTTTAGGCAAGCGAAACGCGTGTTGGAGCGGGCGATAAACGTGGGATAGAATCGGCATCATGCTGGATCGACGCCAATTTCTCGCGGCCTCCATGTTTGCCGGGCCACTCGGCCGCCTTGCCGCCGCGCTCCACAAGAAAGTCAAAATCACAGACGTGAAGTGCATGATCGTGCGCGGCACCTGGGACTGGAACCTGGTCAAGATTGAAACGGATTCCGGTCTTTATGGAATTGGCGAAGCCTATTGGGGTCCGGGCGTGAAAGACCTCATCCTCACCCAATTCAAGCCGCTGCTGATTGGTGAAGATCCGCTAAATGTCGACAAGCTCTATACCAAAGTTTTGATGAAGAGCGCTGGCGCGGGCGCGTTGGGCGGCGTGACGGTAACCGCCGCGAGCGGAATCGAGATCGCTTTATGGGACCTGGTCGGACGGATGCTCGACACCCCGGTTTGCAATCTGCTCGGCGGCCGTTTTCGCGACCGCGTGCGTTTCTATCGCACGATGCAGGTGGTCGATCGCGTGGACGATCCGAAGTCGTGGCGCGAGAAAGTACAGGAAGCGCGGGAGGAGAAGTTTGGCGGCGTGAATCCCGGTTGGACTGCATTCAAGTTTCAAGGCGACGGCGTTCCGCCCAAAGCCGATCCCGAATATCGCGAGCCCGGGCACGATCCGTATGCCCGGAATCTAACGGCGAAGGATATCCGCCGCATTGTTTTTGGAATGGACATCATTCGCGAAACGCTCGGTCCAGATGTCGATTTCGCCATCGAGTGCCATTGGAAGTACGACGTGCGCGACGTGATCAATCTAGCCAAGGCGCTCGAGCACGTGAAGCCGATGTGGCTGGAAGATCCGGTTCCGCCGGAAAATCCGGAGGCAATGGCGCGCGTGACGCATGAAGTGGACGTGCCCATCTGCACGGGCGAAAACCTATACACCCGTCATATGTTCCGACGCTTGGTTGAGCTGCAGGCCTGCGACGGGGTGCACATCGATATCCCGAAATCGGGCGGTTTGCTCGAAGCGAAACGCATCTCGGATCACGCGGACATGTATTACATCTGGACCGCGGCGCACAATCCCGCGAGCCCGGTCGGGACCATCGCGAGCGCCCACGCGGCGGCTTCGATGCGATCATTCCGCATACACGAGCTTGCGAAGTACATTCCGTGGTGGCAGGATCTGGTGATTCACGACGGCCCGATTTTCAAAGACGGATATTTCACGGTTCAGGACAAGCCGGGTTACGGAGTTGAGCTCAATCCGGATGTGGCGAAGGCGCATTTGGCGCCGGGCGAAACGTGGTGGGGTTAGAATACAAAACGTAATGAGCGAAAAAACTATTCAGCCCGGCCGCCGGGAGTTTTTGAAAACGAGTTCCGGGGTAGCGGGCGCCGCTTTGGTAACCGGCTTTCCGGCGATCATTGC
>JALYXS010000617.1 GCA_030946965.1 Acidobacteriota bacterium | reverse complement strand
CCTCCTAACTTCAATGTGGAAGAAGGGGATTCCCGGGTCCGCAGATGTTAGATTGCTAAAGGCTGGTATGGCCGAGCTATCGCGGTGGACCGGTTCTCATAAGACAAGTTGTCGCGCTTACCTGCGGGCATTGATGGCGAAGCTCGCACTTGAGGAAGCCGAGACCTTCGACGCCGCAGCTGGGAAGGAAGGGGCAAGGGTCTACCGTATCTTCTCCTTCAACGCCATCCTAGAACGCCGACGACAAGCCAATATGACCCACGTGATCCGGACCGGCGCAGTTTCGTTCGTTGATCCGAAGACAGGGGAGAAATTTATGCCTGACCGCAATGTACTACCTCACAGCAGCCTGCCGCCCGACAGTAACTTCGCACCACCTAGCAACTTCCGGCCAGGGTCCGGTAGCAACTACCGTCTCACACCCGGTAGCAACCAACCCCCCTCCTCTAATAATAAGAAGCTGCAAGAAAATATAAGAACGTCGCCGTCGACCGCAGTGGTACAGATGATCCAAAATATATTCGGGTTCGCTGACGACGATGCGGCCAGACTCATCGTTACGGCGTGCCGGGCTAAAGCTTGTGATGCAACCGATGATGAGATTGCATACTTCGTTGAACTCCATGGAAGCCGCATTCGGAGAATGCGGAATATTGGCAATCCCATGGGCTTACTGATTCACTACATCCCGAAGTGTTTTGAAGGCGAGGCATTCAGACATTTCCGTGAAGCTGAACGCCAAAGAAGGGAAGCAGAGGAAAATCGACGAAAAGAAACTGTTACTGAATGTCAACGAATCCTGGACGATCCTTCGGTTTCCGAGATGGACCGGACTTGGGCGGAACAAACTCTCCAATTACTCGAATCGTGAATCCCGGGCAAGATTTGTTGCGCGTGGACAAGTATGGGGCAGGGAACTCCAAGTGAGATAATTGAACGGGCACTTCGGAAGGCCTTGCATCCGACGCCCTGCCGGAGTTCTATTTCTGAACAGCCGGAGTGAACCACTGCCGAGGCAGAACGGCATTGGCTTTTTGTTTGGGAGCCCACTGCATGTGCCTAGTCATGCGAAAGCATCGGTAGCTCCTCCTTCAAACCATTGCAGCAGATTAATTAATTGCATATTCCGGGCTTGCTAAATAAAGATTACGGGGGAGAATGAATACGCGTTTGAGAGAAGAAACGACGACGAAGAAGTCAGCATCCCATTGATTCTGTATAGCTTGAATGGTCGAGCGGATTTGTTCAGCAACCCCGGAACTTTATTCAGCGATTCCTGGAATCCTTATTCAGTTGATCGGAACCCGCAGATTAATGGCATGCTTCATGGAAAGCGCCTGAAGGGAGGCGTTCTGGATTGCGGTAAGAAAAAACGAAATGCGTTCAGCGCCATTCATGACTTCCCGGCCGCTTGCAGCGATTTGTCTTGCGCAGAATTCCACCCGGCCCCACATTCATCCGTTGGATTGATCCCCCTGAAAGACGGCGGTCTCGCACAAAGCTGCAATGTAACCGGCTGCTTGCGTTACCCGTTTTCACTCAGGTGCCCGGCTTCTATCGTCAGCGTTTTTCCATTTGTCCAGAGTTCCCGGAGTTCTTTGCTGGGTTTGAAGTGCGGAACTCTTTTAGCCGGCACCGCGACCTGCGCGCCGGTTTTTGGGTTACGGCCCAGCCGGGGTCCCCGTTGCCTTGTGTGGAAGCTACCGAAGCCGCGGATCTCGACCTTATCACCGTCCCGCAAGGCACGCGCAATGGCGCTCAGGATTATTTCCACGACCAACTCGGCTTCTTTGCGCGTCATACCCATAGCGCGCGAAACCTCCTCTATTAGCTCCGCCCTAGTCAGACTCCGGTGCGGAGTTTTTTCCGCTGTCTGTCGTGTGTCTTGTGGAAGCAGGTGTGCACCTCTTGCGCGGTGTGTTGAAATCGCGCCGAACCTCATCATAGATCGCCGCAGTCGCCTTGACGTCCCCGGTGCGCGGGTACACTCCCAGTGTGTGACGGACAAAGATAAATCCAGTTATCGTTACATTCAAATCTACCCGAAACGCCTCCGGATCACAGCCGTGCAGCTTTCGCACACTGAACACAGATACGAAATCCGGGACGACTCTTTTGTCTATTCGCCCATTCCTCAAGGGTGGCCCGTTGTGGCGCACAGTGCTTCTCACATTGGCCAGACTTCGGGTTTTGTTGCCGAGGAGAAGAAACGTACGGACAGTCAGCGCGGTGCAGCGTGGGGATCTCCTCAGGATGCCGGATGGTGAGAACGTAACCCCGAGGCTGCTCGATGAGCCAATCCGCGTACCCCGGATGGCCATCGCGGAAACAATCGATCCGGCGGCGTATAATCCTTCTGGCCATCTGCGGTTATCCTACCGAATACAGATGGCTCTTCTTAGTACAAATAGATACATGCGGAACAGGCCGGCAGTGATTGCCGCCACTCCACCCGGCCCAGATTGGCGAAATGCGGATGCTCAGGGGGCAGTTATCGCTAACCTGAAGGCCGATGCGTTCGACACCAGCGACCCGTTTCACACCGAAATCGGTGAATTGAATAAGCTCAACGCGGCGGGCACAGTGCAAGCCCAGCAGGGGCAAGATCATAATCTAATTCTGGCGTCGATCGCCGAACAGGGGCTCGTCGGGGCGAAGCGGCTGCGGGACGCTGAGGCCCGCGCGATCGAGCAAGATATCGCATTTCGGCAGGCGGCGGCGGTTGCGCTTACGCAGCACGATGGCATGGCAGATGCGATGGCTACATTTAAGTTGAGGTAACTAACTATGTACGATTACGACGATCATCATTGGGCCGATCCCGACCATCTGCAGAAGTTCCCCAGCGATCGATATAACCGCACGGATCTCGATGACGACGATTTCCCCCGTCGGCGCTTGTTCCGGGACACCCCCACGCGCACTGGCAAAACCGCCATTATCATCCTGCTTTTCATCCTGGGATGCATGATGGCCTTCGTTCGGTGCGGAACGCCGACCGACGCTGATTACGCACGGGACGCAAAGATGCGCGCCGCTTCAAAGCAACAGGCGCGCAAAGCCGCACACGAGCACGATCATATGAGCGACGCCATGGATAAGTGGAAAGGCCCCCGGTAATGCTACCAGGCAACGTACTGGCCGATCTTTTCAATTTTCTTCACACCCTGATGATCACCAAGGCTGACATCTTTGAGGCGATGGGCCGCACGATGTTCCGCGATTTCGCGATCATTTTGATCGCCTGGTTTGGTGTTCAGGCGGCACTCCATAGCGGCGGGGGGTCCGGCCACGGACTGCATTCGGATAGGCTCGCCAGCATGCTTATGTTGATCGGTTTCGGCTTTACGATGTCCACTTTCTACAGCAGGCCGATCCCGGGAGTCGGTTACAGCTTTTCTGACCTGATTCTCAAAGAAGGACTTTATTTGGCCAACATCATTGGCGGTTCCGTGTCCACCCAAATCATGGACCGAATCAATGGACTGTACTGGTCAATTGAAGCTCCCGGCCTTTCGGCGGCCATAAACGCCCTTGAGTTCTTGCGCTACGCAATTATCGTTCTGGCTCTGTTTGCTGCCCAGGCGACGGTGTTTGTCATCATCGCGGCAGGCTATATCGCATCCGCGGTCTGTATCCTCATCGGGCCAATCTTTATACCATTCTTCATCGTTCCGCAGATGGAATGGCTGTTTTGGGGATGGCTGAAAGCGCTTATCCAGTTCGCGTTTTATCCTGTCGTGGCGAATGCTTATGTGTGGGTGCTGGGCAACCTGCTTCTACGCTTTACGGATGCTCACCCCGGCCCGTATGACGGCTTCGCACTCGCACAGTTATTCGCGCCCCTCACGATTATATTGATCACATTCGCCTATCTTATCTTCAAAGTTCCGAGCCTCGTGAATTCAATTTTTGGCGGCCGGTCGGGCGAAAACGTAGACCCCGGGAAGTGGTTGTGATGCCTACTGAACTCCAGGAACGAGCGCGTTATGCCGAGCGCTATGGTTCCGCGATCGTGATGGCGCAGCGCCAATGGGGCGCCATTGTCCTGCTCGGACTCGCCTGCATTGG
>JALYXS010000605.1 GCA_030946965.1 Acidobacteriota bacterium | reverse complement strand
CCCGTAAACGACAGCCATTTTGCGAACTTCGCGCTCGATCCGGTGCTCGCCAGTGTGATCCAGGCAGTGTATTGCGTCAACATTCCGGCCCCGCCACTCAAGGACCTTCTGCCGCTGGTGCAATACTTTCCGGGTTTCCCGGCCGTATTGACGGGTGCGCCGACCGGTCCGATAGCCGATCTTCTGCGACTGAACACCGGCGTGCCCCCGACCGCGATGGGGGCCCGTAAACGCCTCGGCGTTCTGGCGGGCGATGCCGCCGGCTACCCGAATGGCCGCCGGGTTTCCGACGACGTCACGGATATTTCCGCCCGCGCTGTAGCTGGCGTGCTGTGCGGGATTACCGCGCCGTGCGTGGATTCGACTGGCGCCGCGTTCCTCGGAACCAGCGTTGCCCGAATCGGCGATGGCGTGAACACCAACGACGTGCCTTACCAGGAAGTGTTCCCCTATGCGGCCTTTGCGCAAAGCGGACGCGACCGCCGGCATATCGATCCAGGCGAACCGGGTTGCACCATGAACGCCGGTCCGGCTTGCGCGCCATAGACGGTTAGTTTCGGAGAAACCCTTGACAGAGAGGACGCATAAGCGAATGCTTGGCGTCCTCTCTTTTTTTTTGCTATCCGCTGTCTTATGCGCCCAGCGCATTGCCTCTCTTTCTCCCGCGCAACAAAACATCGCGGCGGTCCAACAAAAAATTACCGCGAAGCCGGGAGAGGTCCAACTCCATAACGAACTTGCCGCCGCGCTGATCCGGCGCGCGAGGGAGACTTCCGATCCCAGTTACTTCGACCAAGCCGCCGCCGCGATTCAGAAATCCTTACGGCTTTCGGCCGGCAATTTCGATGGACAGATATTGGAAGCGACCGTGCTGCTCGGCAAGCACGAGTTCGGCAAATCCCTGGCCGAAGCGAAGCTTCTGAACAAGCGGGCGGGAGACGATTTGCGCCCCTATGCGCTTATCGCGGACAACGATATTGCGCTGGGCAATTACAAAGACGCCGAACCCGCCGCGCAGTGGATGCTCGACTTGCGATCAGGCAATCCGGAATCTTTGCTTCACGGGGCAATCTTGCGCGAGCTGTTCGGAGATCCGGAAGGGGCAATCGAACTGATGACTTCGGCATATTTGAAATCGCCCGCGAACGACACCGAAGAGCGCGCCTGGATTCTGACTCGCGCCGCGCGCATGCAACTAAGGGTGGGGAAACCAGCCGCGGCCGAAGCCCAAGTGTTGAATGCCTTATCGCAGTTCGCCGGCTATCCGTATGCGGTGGAAACTCTGGCCCGGGTGCGCATGGCTCAAGGGAAGTATAAGGAAGCGGTCGCGCTGTTCAAGACGCTTTCGCCGGCTCCCGGAAATCTGTATCGGCTAGGGCAAGCTCTCGAAGGCGACCGTCAAGCGAAAGCTGCCATGGACGCCTTTGCGGATTTCGAACAAAGAGCCCGCGCGGAGATCGATCGACCGCTGAATGCGAATCGCGATTTGGTCCTCTACTATGCGAGCCGGGGGAACAAACCGAGTGAATCTCTCCGGATCGCGCGCCTGGAAGCCGCAAAACGGCAGGATATTTGTACTTTGGACGCGCTTGCCTGGGCGCTTTACGCCAACGGCGATTACGCCGAAGCGCGAAAACAGATCGATCGAGTGATTGCCGTTGGCACTCGCGACGCCGGCTTTTTTAATCACGCCGGCAGTATCTACGCGAAATTGAACGATGCCGCGGCGGTCGAAAAATACGCGAAACTCTCGCGGGAGATTACACCCTAATTTTATGATCGTCCTTGCTCTGCTACTCATCGCGGCCGTTTCGGCCGGCGCGCAACAGTTCTCTTGCAGCGCCAACGTCCCCTACGTTCCGCTCATCCGGGCCGAAGGCTCTACCGAGCATTTGGGCGACGTGGTGCTCACTTGCTCGGGTGGCGCGCGCACGCCGGCAGGGCAGCCGGTACCCACGGTCGATTTTCAACTTTTGCTGAATACCAACGTAACCAGCAATCAAGCGCTCCTACTGGTGAACGATCCCGCGTCCGGGGCGCAAGTGCTATGTCCCGCGAACACGTCATGCCCGGCTGGCGCCAATGTCTTTCAGGGCGTGGTCGCGGGCGCGAATTCGGTACGATTTTCCGGCGTGCCGATTAACCCTCCCGGAAACGGCGCGCTGACACTACGCTTCGCGAATATCCGGGGGGATGCCACCTCCTTTGCCGCCGCCGCGCCCGATACGGCCCCCATGAACGCGACGGCCACGATCACCGCGAGTGGCGGCAATGCGCCCGCGATCTCGTCGACGCCTCAGATGCTCGCGTTCCTCTCCCCCGGACTCAGCGTAAATGTGGTTCCAGCTTCGCTCGCCTGCCCGGGCGGGAGTTTGCAACTGGCCGCAACGGTGAATGTCGCCGAGGCATTTTCCAATTCATTGCAACCGCGAACGGCGACCGACCCCCGGATGCAAAGCAGCCCGACGGCGATCAACGGCACCGAATCCGGCCTAACGCTGAACGGAGCGACCGCGCCCGGCAGCATCGGCGCGGCCGATTTCGGCACGCGCTTCAAGCTCGCGTTTGGCTCCTTGCCCGCGGGTGTCACTCTGTTCGTGCCGGCTTCCATTCCGAGCGGCGCGGGTGGAACTGCGATCCTGACCGCGAGCGAGACCGGTCCGCTCACCCCCGTCGCGCCATCGAACGGCGCATACGCCGCGGTAAGCGGAGGCCTGGCCGTCTACGAAGTTACGGCGGCGAACCCGTCGCTCATCGATAGCTTCAGCGTGCCGGTATACGCGAGCTACGGCTCGGTCGCGGGGGTCTCTGTTCCGATTGCGGTTAGTTTTGCTCCCGTGTCGAGCGTCAACACCGCGGGTACCGCTCCGCTGCCGCGATTCACGGCGGCGGGAGCACCGGCCGGCGCGTTTGCGATTCCCTCTTGCGCCGGATTGTCCATCTCGCCGGCATCTCTCGCATTCAATTTCATGGCGGGCAATGTAGCACCGCCCCAGACACTCCAGCTAAGCGGCAGCGGGTCTTTTACGGCATCCTCGTCGTCCCCTTGGTTGAGTGTGTCCCCTCAGACCGGGACGGCCCCGGCGGCGATACAAGTCTCTGTCAGCCCGAGTCTGGCGCCGGGTAACTACTCCGGCTCGATCACGATCGGTTTAAGTGTTGTACCCGTTACGGTTGCGGTGGGCGCCTCCGGTTGCGTTTACACGCTCAATCCCGCCAGCCAATCGTTCGGCTCAAACGGCGGCTCCGGCAGTTTCACGATAACTACTAGCGCGGGCTGCGCGTGGACGCCTACAAGTTCGTCCCCATTTATAACCGTCACATCGGGCGGCACGGGAAATGGCAATGGCACGGTCGCATATTCGGTGGCGGCCAATTCGGGCGGTGGTCCGCGCGGCGGAACTATCGGCATCGCGGGGAAAGCGTTCACGATCAGCCAATCCGGAACGTCCGGCCCTACGGCGGTTTTCCATGACATCTTCGGCAGCACGCGGCTGACCTCGTTCGGATCGACTACGATCTACAACTCCGGCGGGGTATTTGGCAGCGATCCGGGCGCGGCGCAAAACGCGAATGGCGATACCATCGCTGTCGAACGCGACAACTACGGCGCGATTTACATCAACACGTTCTCCGCCAGTTCACAGGCTTGGTTGGGGTGGACTTTCGCCGGTGGCGTTCTGCAAGGCGTGCCGGGCATTGCCATCACGCCGGATGGAACCGCGTGGTTTGCGGGGCGCGATTCCTACGGAGCCTATTTCCTGAACAGCTATTCCGGCGGAAGCTTCAGCGGATGGCGCGCCTTGGGCGGCGTGTTCTCGACCGATCCGTCGCTTGCGGCTATGTCCGACGGCTCCATCTACTTGATCGCGCGCGACAGTTATGGCGGCTTTTGGAGCGGGCATTACGTCCCGTCCACCGGATTTCAGAGCTGGGTTTTCGGCGGTGGGATATCGCCTGGAACGCCTTCGGCCGCTGCTGGATCGGACAACGCCGTCTATGTCTCCATGCGAGATCCCTCGCACGGGATCTGGATGAATCGCGTCCAAGGCAATCAATGGGGAACGTGGGAACCGGCGGCGGGCGTGATGCAGACCGATCCCCAGGCGGCTTCCGCTGGAAACGTGATTTATGCGTCGGCTGTCGATGCGTCGGGGGGCGTCTGGTATAACAAGTTCCCGATTGGGACCGGTAACAATTGGCAAGGTTGGACCAATGTAGGCGGCATCATGCAGGCGGTTTCGGCGGCGGTTTCGGGCTCGCATCTCTACCTTGTAGGCCGGGAGGCAAGCGGCAATTTGTGGTGGCAGGACACGACCGGCGGCGGCTGGATGTATGTCGGCTATCCCGGCCTGCCGGTGGGACAAATCGCGGCGGCGCCGCACTAAATGCCCGGTTTCGTCGCAACCAACGGTGTTCAGTTCACGTTGGACGACGAACCGTTCCGGTTCGCGGGCGCGAACAACTATTACCTCGGCTATCGATCGAAAGCGATGGCCGACGCAGTGCTCGATCGCGCGGCGGCCATGCAACTCCAAGTAATCCGTACGTGGGGATTTCTCGATTGCGGCACGGCTGGGGTTTGTTACCAGTATTGGGACCCGGCGAAGGGAGCGCCCGCTTATAACGATGGCCCGGACGGCCTGGAGCGCCTCGATTACGCGGTGCAGGCCGCGAGCGCGCGCGGCATCAAACTGATCCTGCCTCTGGTTAATAATTGGAACGATTTCGGCGGCATCGACCAGTACGTGGCTTGGTTCGGACTTGCGAGCCATTCCGAATTCTTCTCGAACGTCAACGCCCGCGAAGCTTACAAGGCCTGGGTTTCGCACCTGCTCACGCGCAAAAACACGTACACCGGCGTTCTATATAAAGACGAGCCGGCCATCATGGCCTGGGAACTGACCAATGAGCTACGCTCGTCCCGCGCCGATATGGCGGCAACCACTCAGTGGATCGCGGAGATGAGTTCATTCGTCAAACAAATCGACCCGGCTCACTTGGTGGCGGCGGGCGATGAAGGCTTGTTGAACCGGTCCGGGGGGCGCGATTGGCTATATAACGGCAGCCAAGGAGTGGATTTCGATGCGATCCTGGGAATTCGAACGATCGATTTCGGGACCTTCCATTCGTACCCGGAGAATTGGGGCAAGGACGCCGCGTGGGGTTTGCAGTGGATTGACGACCACTTGGTATCAGCAGCCGCCTCGGGCAAGCCCGTGCTGCTCGAAGAGTACGGGTGGAAAAACCGCGCCACCCGCGACGGCGTGTTCCAAAGCTGGCTTGAAAGGATCGTCGAGAGAGGCGCGCCCGGAGACCTTGTGTGGATGCTTGCGGGTTCGCAAGACGACGGATCGCTCTATCCCGATTACGACGGCTATACGATTCATGGCGCGGCGGATGCGCCGTCGATTGTTGCCCATGCGTTGCGAATGCGTCCGCCATTCATTGCTTCTTCGTTAAGATCGGCCGTTTGAGTAACTAAACCCCCGAGGATCACATCTGTTGAGGTGGAAGTGAAGCTACCGAGGAGGTAGAAACGTGGCGGAAAAATATTTGCAGTGCAAGTCAGGAAGCAGCGGTCGCGATCCTGCTAGTAGCGCTCGTTCCGGGCGTGACCGGAATCCACACCTTCATCGTGAACCATAACGGCCTGATCTTTGAGAAGGACATGGGCAAGACCGCCGCGCCGGTGTCCCGCTACGATCCCGATAAGAGCTGGACCCGCGTGGATTAGTTTTCCTGCGCCGAAACGCCGCACTCAATGGTTAGAGAAAAGCCATAAGATCCCTTTCCGATCTTGTTGTGCGCAAGTGGCGGGCTGCTCTTCTGGCAATGCGGCTACGGAGCGCTCTTCCCGTGGTCGCCTTTCAAGCCTGGCTATTCTTCGCGGACATTCGGGCGGCGGAATGCTGTATTTTCCGTCGACGCTTGTTCCACGCTCGTAGTATGCCGAGACCGGTCGCCTTATGCGAGATGTAGAGCGGGATCTCCACCTTGGGTTCCGGAAAGTGGTTAAAATCGTCATCTGTTCGGACTGGAAACGGTTCAACCGCGGCATGCTCACGTTCGAGGGTTCGCGTCCGCAAGCGATCCTCGGAGCTACCCTGCAGACCGGGGACGTCGTTTACCTATCCCCTCTCCTGCTTGATGCTCAACGCGATCCCTCTAGGGCCTTGAAGCATGAGTTGTGTCACGCCCTTCTTTACCAGAACACGACTCTGATAAATAGCTTTCGGTTGGCTCGCGTCCCTTGGCTTATGGAAGGATTGGCGGTCAGCTACGGAAACGGCGGCGATTACTTGTCCGCAGGCCGGTGGAAGGATCTCGCCGTGCGGGATGGCTATCTGTTTCCCGTCCAATCCGATCCCCATATCGATCGCCTGCCGGTTTCGATAGGAGCGCCGTTTATGCTGTCTGAATACAGGTTCTTTATCGAGTTTCTGGTCAGCCGTTTCGGACAGGAGCGATTACACGCCTATGTGAATTCACTTCTTTCGTCAGCCGCAAAGCCAGAACAAGCCTTCTCTGAGCAATACGGAATCACCCTCGCGCAAGCCGACCGCTTGTTCGGCGAGGCGGTCCGCACTGGCGGGTGGTCTGTTCCGTTGCCGGCACAAACCGAAAAAGAGGGAAGCTCCTACACCGTTCCTTTCGAGAAGATCTCTTTCAAAGCCGTTCCCAGTTCCGGATATTGAAAGTGAAAGCCGCCCGCTTCGGCCGCTTTCGGCAGCACGCGATCGCTCGCCAGCATCACGCTTGCCATTTCGCCATACAAAGCCTTCAGCGCGAAGGCCGGCACTTTCAAGAATGCGGGTTTGTGCAAAGCCTGCCCCAACGCTTCGGTAAACTTCGCGTTGGTCACCGGATTCGGCGCCGTCCCGTTCCACGCGCCCGAAACAGGCTGGTCCATCGCGAAGCGCATCATTGCCACAAGATCGTCCAGATGAATCCAACTCATCCACTGCTTGCCGGACGCGAGCGTGCCGCCTGCAAACTTTTCGAAAGCGGGCACCATTTTTTCGAGAGCCCCGCCGCCTTTGCCGAGCACCACGCCAATCCGCAGCTTTACTACGCGAAGGCCGAGCGATTCCGCCAGGTCCGCCTGTTTTTCCCACTCGACGCAAACCTCTGGCAGAAATCCCTTTCCCGGCTTAGACGATTCCGTCAACACCTCGTCCCCGCGATCCCCGTAATACCCAATCGCCGAGGCGCAGATCAGCAGGCCCGGCCTGCGTTTCACGGTCGAAAGGGCATGCACCAAGTGCCGCGTGCCATGCACCCGGCTATCGCGGATGCGGCGCTTCACATCCGCCGTCCAGCGCTGCGCCACCGGCTCCCCCGCCAGGTGCACCACCACATCGAAGTCTTCCAGGCTTTCGGAGGCAGGCTCGCCCGAGATTGGGTCCCAACAGAACGAACCCACGGCGTTGCGCCGCTCGATACCCGGCTTGCGGCTCCAAACCGAAACATAATGGCCGTCCTTCAGCAGCGAATCCACTAGGCGGCTTCCGATAAAACCGCTGCCGCCGGAAATAATGCACTTCATATTCGATATCGATCCTTTCCTGTCTTTTCGATCTCCGCGATCTCCTCCATGTAAGCACCGATATCGGTCTTGCGCTTCATCCCGTCGAACGACATGTAACGCAAACTGCCGAAAATAGGCCGTTCTCCCCACGGGCGGTCGTGCAATCCGAAGCACCACAGGATGTTCGTATAAGTATTTGGATCGCGTCCGTCAAGAGCATAGCGGTCGTGCAGGCGGATCATGGTCGCGAGCGCTTCTTCGTAAGTGGGCGACCACTCGATGATCTTCTTGCCCCAGTACATCCGGTAGTAACCGTGAATTTTCCCGCGGAGCAGAAGCTCTTTCTGCGTCGCGTTCCAGAGCGCGTCGTAAGTCTCGGCGCGTTCAAATTGCCCGGGCGTGTACGACGGATCGCGCGCATCCCGCGAGTGCTTCTTCATGGTCGACTTGCACCAGTCCGGCAATACCTCAAGCGATTCCACGTTGCCGGCGAATCGCGAAAAATTAAACGCCAGCTCGCGGCGGACGATCAGTTCTTCGAGGAATTCATCCGCGATCAGGCTATGCTCCCGCGCGTACTCCCGCGTGCGTAACGCAATTTCCAGGGAGGATATCTGGCCGAAATGCAGATAGGGGCTAAGATTCGACGTGGCATGGCAGCTTGGCTCATTGCGCTCGCGCGCGTAACGCCCCAAGACGTCCCGCAGGAAGCGATCCAGGTGTTTCTCCGCCGCGGCGCTCCCTCCGTCATAAAATAGCGATGGTGCAACGGCGTGATCGATATCGCACGACGCCACCAATTCCGCGATGTTCCGGCTTGTAACTCGCACGTGGAAATCCGGTATCTCACCCCGCCACTTGTTTTTCACGGCAACCGGTTCCACCGGTTTTAGATATTCCGGGAGCCACCGGCGTATCTTCGGACGGATGGTGTAAGCGGCGTACTCCCGCTTCTCGTATTGGTTCATCGGAACGATACAGCTTGAATCCACCGCTATGTAGGCGATACCGATCTTATCCGGCACGCTCCGGTTATGAGCGGCGGCGATGAACGTGGGATAGTCGTCGGTCACCACGGCGGCGGCGCGTTCGGCCAATCGGTAGAGCGCATTGTTGGGGTCGGTCTTGCGCCGCCGCAGATAGAAAACATAGCCGATTCCAAGCTGCTTCAGCCGGCGCGCGGTTTCCGGAACGCCTTGCAGGACGAACGCGTGCATGCGATCGTTGGCCTCGCGATACGTGCACGTCAACCCCTCATAGTAGAGCAGCGGAAGGTTTCGTTCATTCGCTAGCTGGGCGGCGTGGACCAGCGCATGGTTGGAATCCACGCGGCGATTCATTTGCGACCAGTAAAGTACGTAGCCGGCGCCCTCGCGCATGGGCGCGCTATTTAGCTGGCGTATTCGTTCCCGCATGTAAGGAAAGATGTTCTGGAAAGGATTATGGCGCATACATATATGCGACACTGCCATTTGATGCTAGGTTCGCTCCGGGC
>JALYXS010000602.1 GCA_030946965.1 Acidobacteriota bacterium | reverse complement strand
GGGTACGAGAGCCCCGGCTGCATCTGGCCGAGCAGGGGTTGGCCGCCCCACAGATATGGATCCCAGAGAGGGAAGTGGCCCGCATGGAATTCAGCCGCTTCGAACTGGTACCAAGGCAAAACCTGGTTGGCGAAATCCGGGCTTTCGAGCCAGGTATATTGCGACGTGAGGGTAAGCTTCCAGAAGACGCCGATGTAGACGATCAGCAGTAGCGCCGGAGGCCACAGCGGGCGATACATTTTTTTCACTGCTTCAACCCGATCAGGGTGGTGTTTTTCAGCCACCGTCATAGGCAGCCATCATACCCGGAAAATACAGAAATAGAAAGAGTTGCGAATTGGTTAGCTGCGTGCTTTAAGAGTGTCAGGAAACCGGCCATGTCATTAACTAACCTTCGCAAGTCGAGCGCCCGGCTGTTCGCCGCAACGTGCCTTTCGTGCTTTTCACCCTTGGTCTTCGGCCAGTACCCGAATCAGCAGGCGCCTCCGCCCTACGCCGCCGAACCGCCTCGGGGGCAGGAGCAACCTCAAGGAGCGCAAGGCCAAGGAGCGCCGGAGCCCGATGTTGCCGGCCCAAGCGTGGCGCGAATCAGCTTAATCAATGGCGACGTGTCGGTGCGTCGCGGCGATTCGGGCGACTTCGTTGCCGCCGCCCTGAACGCTCCGCTGCTGGCCCAGGATTATGTTTCGACCGGCCCCGCCGCCCACGCCGAAGTTCAACTCAATTATTCGAACATGGTCCGTCTTGGGATCGATACGGAGACGCGTTTCACCGAACTGGATGCCAGCCGGGCGCAGATGCAAATCGCGCGCGGAACTATCACGTATTGGATGCGAGCCGAGTCACCCATGCAGATCGAGCTCAGCACGCCTTCGGTTTCGGTCCGGCCACTTCAACGCGGGAGCTACCGGATCTCCGTGCTAGACGATGGGCAAACAGAGATAACGGTGCGCGCCGGCGAGGCGGAAATCGCGACACCGCGCGGCGTTGAGCGCATTCGCGCGGGCAAGACCATGCTGGTCCGGGGCACGTCTGAAAATCCCGAGTTCCAGATCGTAAACGCGATTGCGCGGGACGATTGGGACATTTGGAACGAGCGGCGCGATCACGAATTGGATCGCGCGCGCAGCTATCAATATATGAGCCGCGACATGGAAGGCGGCGAAGATCTGGACGCGAATGGACGTTGGAACAACGATCCGCAATACGGAAATGTTTGGACGCCAACCGTGGCGGCCGGATGGGCTCCCTACCGGGTAGGCCGATGGGTTTGGGAAGACTACTACGGTTGGACTTGGGTGAGCGGAGACCCGTGGGGCTGGGCGCCTTATCACTATGGAAGCTGGTACAACGGGTCGTTTGGATGGTCGTGGTGTCCGGGACCGGTCTATTCGCATCACTTCTGGAGACCCGCTCTAGTAGCATTTTTCGGCTTTGGTGGCGGCGGATTCGGACTGAATGCGGGAATCGGTTTCGGATTCGGCAACGTGGGCTGGGTTCCTCTGGCGCCTTTTGAACGGTTTCACCCGTGGTATGGACGAGGCGCTTACGGCGGTTACGGACGAGGGTCGATCAACAACGTGAATATCGTGAATAACACGAATATCACGAATATTTACCGGAATGCTCGCGTGGGAAACGGAGTGTCGGGAATCAATGCGCAGGATTTCGCGAGCGGCAGATTCAGCAATACATCGACAGTCGGCGCCGATCAGGTTCGCCAGGCAGGCTTGATGCACGGCGCGCTCCCGGTGACGCCCACGAACGCGAATTTGCGGTATTCGGACCGGCAAACCCAGGCTATTCCGCGAAACGCGGGAGGCAATTCCGTGAATTCCGCAAGCCAGGGCCGGTTCTTCAGCCGGAATCCGCCCACGGCTTCGAACCGGGTTCCGTTCCAACAGCAACAGCGCGCGATGCAGCAATCGTTCGGAGGGCAGGGCCGGAGTTTTGGGACGCAAGCAACGGCGAATACCGCTTTTCCGGCCAACACGCGTGCCCAGACGATGAATCCTGCCGGAAATCGGAGTTGGAATGGCTTTGGAAATCCCGGGAGCAGAACCGCCGAAGTACCGCGTTCTTCGCAAGTGCCATCCGCTCCGCGGCCGGCGGCGAGCAGCAGCGCTTGGGGCCGGTTTGGGAGTCCACGTAATAATTCAGCAGCTCCGGCGCCGGCGCACGACTATAACGGGTCACGGCAGAGTGGCGGAAGCGGGTGGTCGCGATATTCGAATACTCAGCCGCAACGCAACTACGCGGCGCCCACGTATTCATCGCCCTCCGCGCCGAGTGCCGCTCCGTACTCGAGCCAGCCGTCTCGCGGAGCGCAGAATTCGTACTCGCAGCCGAGCCGGTCTTTGCAGATCTCCCAGCCGATTGTTGGGCAGCGTTCCGCGCCGCAACAATATAGCCGTCCAAGTTACAGCAGTCCGGCCCCGAGCTATAACCGGGGCGGCGGTGGTGGACCGGCACCGCATTCCAGCTATTCGGGTGGCGGCGGTGGTGGCCAAGCGCCGCGCGCCAGCTATTCGAGTGGCGGGCATTCAGGGGGAGACGGCGGCGGAGGGCGGCGACGGTAATAATTGTCATCGATGCCAAAACCTGACCAAAGCGAAAGTTATAATTTATTAACATAATCCGCCTTATCGGAAGTTAAGTTGGCCTACTGTTGGTGCTTGGGGCAGTCGCTCAACCCTGCTCCATGTCGCCTATTCGCAAGCTCTGGGCGACTCGGATTGATCATCAGGGATATGTTGACGAAAGCGGGTCGGGGGTCGTTAAACAAAATTTCTGGTGGGAATACGATTTCTCCGACGGCTTGTCACAAGTCTTGGTGGCCGATTCCAGCCAGAAGTCCGGAGAACAAGGCCTTTTTCTAAATTCGGTCGGCAAAGTAGTAGCGAAGGTGCCTGCGTTTGGCACCGGAGAATTCTCCGAGCGTTTCGCGTCCTACTAAGCAGAGGGTAAGGGCCTCAAAGGCTTTCTCGACCGGACCGGCCATGTTGTCGTCAAAGCAAAGTTCGCCGACGTAGGGCCATTCAGCGGCGGCCTTGCTAAGAGCCGCGCTGGACGGCTACTGTCATATCGCGACGCCAAGCGGTTTTGAGGAAGGTTCCCCAACTTCTGGATATGCCAGCAGTTGCGGCGGAGCACCCGCGGATGCGGTTTTTCCCTGTAAGGTGGGTTTCATCAATTCGGAAGGAGCCTTCGCAATTCAACCGAACTTTGAATCCGCACGGGATTTTCAGGAGGGATTGGCTGCCGTGAGAATGGACGGCCAGTGGGGCTTCATAAACGGCGCCGGAATACCAGTGATCCCAGCCCAGTTCGAGCAGGCGCAATCATTTCGAGAAGGACTTGCCGCCGTGAAGATAGATGGTAAGTGGGGATTCATCAACCGTGCGGGCGTGCTGACGATTCCGCCACGATTCGAAGAGGTCCGAATCGTTTTCGGACTCGCTCGCGACTGCTTACAGCAATCAACGGGCGTTTTACATCGATCGAAACGGCGATGTCGACTGGCCGCCGTGCTACTAACCGAAAAACGCGTGGCGTACATTAATCACGCAGGGAAGATTGTTTTCGACTATCCGGCATTAGAACCTCCCGGGCGGCCAATCACTTCTTCGCTCCCGCTGTTTCCGGCAGAGTCTCGATCTTTACTTCGGAGAACACCACCGTCTCCGAAACTTTCGGATTGTGAGAGCTAAGGAACAGCCCGGCGTAGAGTTCGCCGTTCAAGGGCGCCTGAAGGGAACCCGCTTCGCGCAGCGGCTCACCCTCGGCGCCCTCCCAAAGCGAGTACATATTTCCGCGTTTCTCCAATGCAATCCGCGCGGGCCCGGCAACTGGAAAGTTGAACCCCCGCGTGATATCGTCTTCCGCTTCGCGAAATTGCAGCGAAGTCAAACCACTTCCGTGGACCACCACATCGACGTAGGGCGATCCCGTGTCCAAACTCTTCCGAAGCATAAGACCCGCCTTGCGATGCGCGGCGTCACTCGCGCCGGCGAAATGCATCGTCGCCGTCAGACGCACGTTGCCGGACAGTTTCTTCCAGACGAAATGGAATTCGTCGGTCTTGGCCCAGATATTCGCCCCCGCGCCGGTGACACGAGATTCTTTCTTGACCGGATCGAAGACCGCCGCTCCCTTGATCGCCGGATTCCCAACGTCGGATTCGCCCTCGAATAACCCGAGGCTTCCCGTCTCGGAAAACAGCAGCGTGGCAACGCCAAAAATAAGAAAAGAGGATCGCGTCATGAGTCTCTCCCGATCAATTACCGCGCCTTCAAAGGCTTCGGCGCCTGCAGCAACTCCGGCGGAAAGACGGCCGGTTTCGAACCGGTTGGACTGCGCCGGTTATTTTGCCCGCCCACGTCCCGATAGAGCGGGATGCTCATCGCGCCGGTATCCTGCATAACATCGAACAACTGCTGGTTCATCCGCTTGACTACTTCTTGATTCTTTTCGCTGAAAATCAAATTGTTCGTTTCGAGCGGATCTTCCTGCAAATCGTAGAGTTCGTCAATGTCCCAGATTCCGTAATAGTGGATGTACTTGTAGCGTTCACCCCGGAGCGCGTGCATCGTCGGCGTCATCGGGAAATTGCGCTCCCAATAATATTCGTATAGCAGCCCGTCGCGCCACGGAATCGTCTTGCCTTCCAGGAGCGGCAAAAAATTACGGCCCGGAATTCCCCGCGGCGATTCGAGCCCCGCGGCGGCCAGGAATGCCGGCATGACGTCGATATTGGCGACCACTTCCTTCACCACGCGGCCGCCGGAGAAAAGCTCCGGGCATCGCGCCAGCATCGGCACGCGCATCGATTCTTCGTACGCGGTGCGCTTATCGATCAACCCGTGCTCGCCGAAAGCAAACCCGTTGTCGCCCATGTAGACGATGAAAGTGGAATCCAGCTCGCCCCGTTTTTTTAACGCATCCAAAATATGGCCGAGCGATTCATCGACGGCGAGTAACGTTTCGGCGTAGGTCTTGTAATCGTCGCCGATTGGAAGGCCCTTGTAATACGAGTAATCTACGCCATGCCAACTGTTGCGCTGATTCTGAACCCACATGGGGCGGTTGCGCGCCATGTCGCCAGTGGCCTCCATGGTCGGGGGCGGAGTGAAAACAGCGTCTTTGTATCTGCCTTTGTGGCGCTCGGCGGGAATGAACGGGGAGTGAACCGCTTTGTGCGACAGGTACAGAAACCACGGCTGCTCTTTCGACCGTTGGTTGAGCCAATCGAGAGCGTAGCCGGTCAACTCGTCGGTTATGTAGCCTTTTTGCGGCACGTGCTTGCCATCTATATTCAGCCCATCCGGCGAGGGTAGATAACTTCCCTGCCCTCTGAAGCTGACCCACTTATCGAACCCGGGTTGCGGATCGTCACCACCGTTGCCCATGTGCCACTTTCCGAAAAACCCGGTGGCGTAGCCGGCCTGCTGCAAGTCCTGCGACAAGAACCGCGTCCCCGGAGGGATGGCCGTATTGTTGTCGACAATTTTGTGCTGATGGGCGTATTTGCCCGTGTTGATGGACGCGCGGCTGGGCGAGCAAAGGGCGGTGGTCACGAAAGCGTTCTTCAGATGCGCGCCGTCGCGGGCGAGAGAATCCAGATTCGGCGTTTCGAGAAACTTCTGGGCTTTCATGAAACCGAGCGCATCGTAGCGGTGGTCGTCCGCCAGGATGAACAGAATGTTGCGGCGCTTCGGCCTGGATTGCGCGGCAAGCGTGCCGCTGAAAGTCGCCAGCGTGCCGAGGAGAGCGGAGCGTCGGTTCATATTCATGGTTTCAGGAGTTCGTAGCTCACGTAAGCGAACCGCTTGCTGTCGGGCGACCAGGAGTTCACGTTGATGGTTCCTTGTCCGCCAAATAGCTTCACGATTTCGCGAAGTTTGGGAGTGGGCGAGGGCGTCGCTCCGGGCGCGGGCATGATGCGCAGCACTACGTTCTGGTTCGCGGGATGATTCGGAATTCCCTTCTCGAACGAGATCAGCACAAGCCATTTGCCATCGGGCGAAAGGTGCGGAAACCAGTCCTCCAACTCGTCGTTCGTAATTTGCCGCGCCTTGCTGTCGTCCTGTCCGGCGCCGCTTGCGGGCATCCGCCATATGTCCCAGCTTCCGCTGCGATTCGAATTGAAGTAGATCCACTTCCCGTCGGGCGAATATTCCGAGCCATCGTCATAACCGGGACTGGTCGTGAGGCGCTCTTCCGGCCCGCCATCAAACGGCACGCGGTAGATATCGAAATTGCCATT
>JALYXS010000601.1 GCA_030946965.1 Acidobacteriota bacterium | reverse complement strand
GGTGCAGGAGCGGATTATCAAGAGCCGCCACCTTTTGGATGGGCATTGGATTCTGGGGCAAGGAACGATCTATCCGGATACGATCGAATCCGGCGGAACGCAGAGGGCCGCGCTGATCAAGACGCATCATAACCGCGTGCCGGGCATTCAAAAGCTGATCGAATGCGGGCGCGTCGTGGAGCCGCTGAGCTCGTTTTATAAGGACGAAGTGCGTGAGATGGGCCGCGAGCTGGGGCTACCCGGCGAGTTCCTGGACCGGCATCCGTTTCCTGGACCGGGTCTGGCGATTCGCTGCCTTTGCTCGGAAACGGAGTTGCCGCTGGCGCGCGTGGCGGAAGGGTATGTCGTCCCGATTCGCTCTGTCGGCGTGCAGGGCGATTCGCGCAGTTACGCGCCAGTGTTGGCGCTCGACCGCTATTTGCCCGATCTTCGGAACGACGCCACTGAGTTGGTGAACCGCACTGCCGGGATCAATCGCGTAATCGCGCGAGTGGATTCGCGCGCGTCGCTGCCCCAGATGCGAGTGATGGCGAGCGCATTAACTCGGGAGCGCTTCAACCTCTTGCGCCGGGCCGATGCCGCCGTGCGGGCCATCTCCCGCGACAGCGGATTCGACAAGAAGGTTTGGCAATTTCCCGTGATATTGATTCCGCTGGGGACGCAGGAATTGCCGGATTCGGTGGTCCTCCGGCCGATTGATTCAATGGACGGGATGACGGCCGAGTCGGTGGGCATGGAAGACGGGATTTTGCGGCAAATAACTTCGGAGCTTTTGGCGATGCGCGGAATTTGCGGCGTTTTTTACGATCTCACGCACAAGCCGCCGGCGACCATTGAGTGGGAATGAATTCTTGTAATTGTGGCGCGCGCCCTCTTGCGCGTGCCACAATTACAACCCCATGATGTGCATTCCGACATCGACAAACAGCACGTTCCCGGTCACGCCCCTTCCTAAATCGCTCGCCAAAAAAACCGCTGCGTCCGCTACTTCCGCCGGTTCCGTGTTCCTGCGTAAGGGAGCTCGCCTGGCAACCGAATCGAGCACCATCGAAAAATCCTTGATCGCGCGCGCCGAAGCAGTCTTCACCGGCCCCGCGGAAATGCCGTTGACGCGAATCCCGCTCACTCCCAAATCGCTCGCCAGATAGCGCACCGAAGCTTCAAGCGAAGCCTTCGCCACGCCCATCGCGTTATAGTTCGGAACCACGCGCGTCGATCCCAAATAAGTGAGTGTCGTCAGCGATCCGCCTGCCGTCATGAGCGGCGCCGTCGCCCGCGCCACCGCCACCAGCGAATAGGCGCTGACCTCCTGAGCCAGCAAAAATCCCGCGCGCGGAGTGTCGACGAAGGGCCGCGCTAAATCCTCTTTGTTCGCGAAAGCAAGGCTATGCACCACCGCGTGCAGCGGACGGCCCAGCGCCCGAAGGCTCGCCGTCAGGCTTTCTAAATCCGCGTCTTCGGTCACATCGCAGGGAATCAACGCCACTAGAGGCCAATCCATGGCAAGCGATTCGAGCGCCGTTTTTTGATGCTCGCCGGGATACGTCAGGGCCAGCGACGCCCCCTCGCGCGCGAACGCTTGAGCGATGGCGTACGCCAGGCTCCATTTGTTCGCGATTCCCATAATCAGGGCCAGCTTGCCATTCAGCAACCCCATCAGCGTAACTTCGTAACCGCGCCAGCCGCGGCTTTGCTACGCTGCGCGGCGTCCAAAAAAGAAAAAATTTCGAGCGTCTCGTCGTTCGGCACCGGCGGCTGGCCCGTTTCGAAAAACTTCACGATCTCGACCAGCAGCGGCCGGTACCCCTCCTTCGCCTTGGGGTCGCTCTGCACCACTTCCTTCTGCCGGAATACGACCGCGCCATGCGGCCCGTACGGCCGGAGCGCGCGCACGCTGCCGATCCTGCCATCCTTCCAGCGGCCCACGATCAGGTCTTCATCCGGCGTGTAGGTGCGCGTGACTTCCTCGCAGCCACGGCCCATCAACGCGTACAGCAATTCGATGGGGTGGATCGCATACCAGGAAAGGTCGAGCGCGTGATGTTCCTCGAGCGGACCGGGTCCCCACGTGGCAACGCCGCGGGTATCGGGAAACTTCATCGAGTTGGCGATGTCGCCATAGCGGAAGCTCGATGCGCTGAACCAGGGCACGTTCGCTTCTTTCGCCAGGCGCGCGATTTCGCGGGCGTCATCTAGAGTGGAGGCGAGCGGCTTATCGATGAACATCGGCTTATGCGCCGCGATCGCCGGCTTCGCTTGCGCCAGATGCACCCGCCCGTCGACGCTTTCCAGCAGCACGCCATCCACCTTCTTGCACATGGCGGCAATGTCGGAAAAGAGCTCAACCTTCCATTTCGTATGTAACTCTTCGGCGAACTTGTCCACGCGGGAAGAGCTCTCTTTGATATCCTTGCTGCCACCCTTGTAAGCGGCGACGATGCGCGCGCCGGGGATGTAATCGGGCGAGGCTGGATCGTTCAGAACTTTGATGAAGGCGATGACGTGAGAGGTGTCGGTGCCGATGATGCCAAGCCGGAGATCGGCCGCGCTCGCCGCTGCTAAGCAGAGGAGAGCGAGGAAACAGATTCGCATTGGCGCATTGTACTACCTGGTTCGAATGTAAGGATTTGCGAAACTTGTTTTTGGAGGTGTATATGCAACCGCGGTTTGTGAAATTTGAATTGTTGGAACTGGAAGACGAGCGGGAACTTGCGCCGGAAGTGATCGCATCGCTTGAAGCTGCGCGGCGTTCAATCGAAGAGGGTGAACCTGGAACGTCACACGAAGACTTCCGTCGTGAGCT
>JALYXS010000600.1 GCA_030946965.1 Acidobacteriota bacterium | reverse complement strand
GGATGGCGCAACCTCTCGTTCAGGGGTTATGCCGATTACATGCAGACTCCGGAGTTCGAACAGGGCCTAGCGCGCGCGATCACCGAAGCGAAAGGCCGGCGTACGGCGTTGATGTGCGCCGAAGCAGTGCCGTGGCGCTGCCACCGCTCGCTGATAGGAGATGCGCTTGAGGCGCGAGGCTTGCCGGTGTTTGAGATTGCTGGAGTGAACAAAGCGCAGCCGCACCGGATGACGCCTTTTGCGCGAGTGGAAGGGACGAAGGTAACCTATCCGTTAACAGTTGACCAACCTTAAAACGCTAGAGCGCGTCCTATCGAAAGCCGGTCTAGGTTCGCGTACGGACGCGCGAAGCTGGATACATGCCGGTCGCGTGAGCGTGAATCGAAAGGTGGTCGAGAACCCCGATCATTGGATCGATCTCAACCGCGACCGCGTTTGGTTCGATGGCAAACCACTCGAGGCGGCGGAGAAGATTTACATTCTTCTATACAAGCCAAAAGGGTATTTGACAACTTACCGAGACCCTGAAGGGCGCCCCACGGTCTACGACTTGATTTCCGGCGTCGGCGCGTGGGTGTCTCCGGTTGGCCGCCTGGATCTGGATACAAGCGGGCTTCTCATCCTGACGAACGACACGGATTTTGCCGAACGCCTCACCAATCCCGACCGCAAAATTCCGAAGACGTACCAGTTGAAAGCTTCCACCCGGATTAGCAATGAACAGATCGACCGGCTGCGGAGCGGGGTCGCATTGAGCGACGGACCGACACGGCCGGCGCTGGTAACGCGGCTGCGCGACTCCGAGAAGTACACCCACCTCGAAGTCACCATCACCGAAGGACGAAACCGCCAGGTACGCCGGATGCTGGAGGCCGTCGATAGCAGAGTCTTGAAACTGGTGCGGATTGCGATTGGACCGATCCGGATTGGAGATCTGCCCATCGGCACGCACCGCGAACTGACTCCCGCGGAAGTGAAAATATTCAGCCGAGGTTCTGGCTGATACTCGCCCGCTCTTTGAGAATCTGCTCGGCCGCGTAGAGCGTGGCGACCCAGACCGAGCCCGCGGCGTAGCCGGCGATCACGTCGCTCGGGTAATGAACACCGAGATAAATGCGCGATAAGCCAATCAATAAGAAAATCGCGACCGCTGCAATCCAGATCGCAACCCGCTTTCCAGCGGAGGCGGTGTGCGAACACAACAGGTATGCGAGGGCGGTGTAGAAACAGAAGGCGAGCATGGAGTGCCCGCTCGGAAAGCTGAACGTTAGAGGCGTAGGCAAACTGAAGAAAGGCACGGGCCGTACGCGGTGGAAACTAATCTTCAGCACATAATCCACGATGCTCGCGCCCAGGACCGTAGCGGCAAGCGATAGCGCATCGCGCCGCTTGCGCTGCTTCCAAAAAATAGCGAATGCGGCGAGCGTCCATACGGATACAGCGATTGGCGAACCCACGTCGCTCGTCACTTTCATCGCCTCCGTCAACGACGGCCGGGCCTCGGCATGGACCAGCGCGCGAACGCGATTATCGAAACGCGCCGTATCGTTTTCGAGCACCTCCTCGCCAAGCCACGCGAACAACATCACGCTCAACACGGCCAGCAGGAGTCCGGCCAGAACGGTCGCACTCGCATATCGCAGGGCGGAAGCGATTCTCCGATTCATCGCCGGTTCATGGCGACTTGCGCCAGAACGGCTGGACGGCATTCCGGGTCAACGCTCGCAGGAACGGGCCGCCGTAGATCCCCGCCGAGAGCAGGCCGCCGAATAGCAGCACGGCGTCGATGCTGGCGCGCCCTTCGCGCTCCCAATAAACGTCGCGCAGATTCAGCCACAGCGCGAACTCGTCGAGCGTCAGAGCGGCGCCGACGCCATAAAGCAGCGACATCGCGCGGCCCATCAGCGTTGAGGATTCGCCCACGCCCGTGCCCACCTGAATCAGCCAACCGTAACCGACGCCCAGCAAAAGCAGAATGCCCCAGACCAGGTGATGTATGTGCCGGCCGCCAACCGAAACATCGTGGAACGGTCCCCAGCCCGCTCGAATCAGGTGCGTCAAGATTCGGATGGAGACGAATCCGGCCACGAATCCAGTTGACGCCAGAAAGAGACGCTCGCGCGGCTTTTCGGGGAAATGGGCTTGGTAGATTCGCTTCAGTTGGCCGGTGAGCCAGCCCGACGCCACTAACCAAAGGACGATCGCGACCAGGACTTTGAACGGCCACGAATCGATCAGGCGCACTACTTCAAGATTCCCCGCGATTCATCGATAGTTACAAACCGGTTCGCCGCGATATTGGCGAATCGCTGCTTCGCGCCGCTGGGCCATTCCACATTAACGGCGGAAATAGTAGTGTCGCCGCCCAGGCCGAAGGTGAGCGCGAGATCGCTTTGCGAACAATAACTGCCGCCGCTGCGAACCGTGTTCCACTGCTTGCCGGACGCGCTCTCGATCCGCGCGACCGCGCCCAAGGCGCTGCGATTCGAGCGCGTGCCTTGCAGCCGCAACGTAATCCAGTGGTTGCGATTACCGCCGTCGTTTCTCAGCAAAATGGCCGGACCGTTGTTGGTGGTCATCAGGACATCCAGATCGCCATCGTGGTCGAAATCGGCATACGCGGCTCCCCGCGCCACCACGGGCCGCGCGAAATCCGGGCCGACTTTACCCGAAACATTCTCAAAGGTCCGACGGCCCGCATTGCGAAACACATTATGGAACAGCAACGGCGATTCCTTGTATTGCACATTGGGCTGAATCCGCCCGATCTCTTCCTCGGTATGGCCGTTCGCCGCAAGAATATCGGGGTAACCATCCAGATCGTAATCGAAGAAAAATACGCCGAAGCTCAAGCTGAGCAGGCTTGCGCGCCCGACGGTGGACGAAGGCGCTTCATCTACAAAAAGTCCAGTGCCTTCGTTGTGGTACAGCCCCAGCATCTGATTGGAGAAATTACCGACGAGTAAATGCGCGCGGCCGGAGCGGTCGTAATCGGCCCAATCGACCCCCATTGCCCCTCGCGCCACGCCGTCTTCCCCATAAGCCACGCCGGCGGGCACGCCTTCTTCCGTGAACGTGCCGTTGCGGTTATTCCGATACAGTTTGTTCGGCTGCGTGTCGTTGGCGACAAACAAATCCGGCCAGCCATCGTTGTTGTAATCGAGAACAGTCACGCCAAGCGATTTGCTCGTCGGATCGGCAATACCGGCCTTCACGCTCACGTCTTCGAACTTTCCGTTGCCCAGATTGTGATACAGCTTCGAGGGCGCGCCTTTCGACGATTCCGGCGTGCAGTACGATTTCGTCGCGCCATCGAGCGAGCACCATAAATCCGTTGCGGGCGTCCACTGGATATAGTTAGCGACGAACAGATCGGCCTTGCCGTCGCGGTCGTAATCGAACCACGCGGCGCTGGTGCCGAAGTTGGCGTTGCGAATGCCGGAAGCGGCGGTCAGGTCGCGGAATTTGCCGCCGCCTTCGTTGTGAAAGAGATGGTCGCCTTCAAGCGCGGTGATGTAGATATCGGGGCGCCCATCGTTATCGTAATCGGCGACGGCCACGCCCAGCCCGTACATTTCGATATCGAGACCGCTGCCGGCGGTGATGTCGGTGAATGTGCCATTGCGGTTATTGCGATACAGCGCGCTTAGCTGCTTCTTGCCGCGCGGCTTCCAATCTTTGCTGTTGATCAGCAGGATATCGGGCCAGCCGTCGCCATCCAGATCCACGAACGCGCAGCCGGAACCCATGGTTTCCGGCAAATACTTCTTGCCGGATTTCCCGTTGTGATGCGTGAAATGGATGCCGGACGAGGCGGTTACATCGGTGAAGCGGACACCGGCTTGGGGCAGATGGGCGGCGCAGAGAAGCAGAATTAGCAATGTGGCGCACGCACTCTTGCGTGCCGCACAAATTCTCATCGCAAGTTCTCGTGATCGTGAATCGCCTGGCGTTCGTTATTGTCCTCGGGGCTGAGCATGCGGCGCTTGGCGGTAATCGATTGCGAAGATTCCTCGGCCTTGAAACGCCGGAACAACTTCTCTTCGCGCGCGGCTTTCTCCGCATCGCCGAGGCCGCGATAACAGAGCATCATCGTATAGTGCATCTGCAAATCTTCCGGGTCCACCAGACAGACGCGCTGTAACGCGGCTAGGGATTCCGCATAATCGCGTTTCAGAAACAACATCCGGGCAATCTGATTCAGCACCACGCGGTCGCGCGGATACTTCGCCTCGACAGTCCGCAACGACCGTAGAGCCGCATCGTAGTCGCCATCGGATTTCTCGATCAGGGCGCGGAAAAAGTAGATGCGGCCGAGGCTGGCATCGAGGGCAATAGCTTTCTCAATGAACGGTTTCGCCGCCTCGGTTTCCCCCTCTTGAATTAGCGCGCGCGCCACGTTCAGCCACCCGTCGGCATAACCCGGCTCGGCTTCAGTAACGCGGCGGAATGCGTATTCGGCGCCCTTCAAATCGCCTTGCAGCAGCAATCCGATACCCCAGTCGTTCCAGCGCTCGCGGTCCGGTTTCCGCGCAACGGATTGCCAGGACGGCTCGCCCAAAGGTATGCTCGCCTTCGCCCGCGCAACAGTGACGATGGGCAAATCGGGCGGTGTCCGCCCTTCATAGGCGAACTGCGTGTAGTAGTGTGAAAACTTGCGATAGTTCAGCTTCGCGGTAAAGGTAATTGGCCCACGCGCATCTCTAGGAACAGCAACTAGAAAGTGGGCGACATCCGCCGCGCCGGGGGGAATCAACCGCGCATATAGCAAACTGCGCGTCTGAAACGCGTTGCGTTTGTTGATGGGATTGCCTTCGCCATCGAGCTGAAAAGACCGGTAGAAATGCGCGCCCGGCTCGACCGGCCCCTTGCCGCCGTCCTCCACGCGACCACTCCAAAAGATCGTCTTGCCCTGCGCATCGATTCCCTGAAGTTCGAGCCAAACATCGAACGCATCCACCGTGCCAGCCGGAAAAAAATGGCCGATAGCTCGCGTGCGAACCACGACGTCCACGCGCGCCGCGTGCCCCGGTTCCAGAACCGCGCCCGCGCGATCGACGGGCGCGGCTACCCGGCCCACGTCGCGGATCACCGCAGGCCCGGCCTGCTCCGTTTCTTCACCCGCCGCGAACCCCGTCATGGCTTGCGGTGCATCGCTCGCGCGCCGGATCATTTTCGTATTGCCCGCGCGGT
>JALYXS010000595.1 GCA_030946965.1 Acidobacteriota bacterium | reverse complement strand
GCCAAGGCCTTTTTCACTTCCATTCGCTTTTCGATAGAGCTCGCCCATGCGCATGCGATCGCGCCCCCGGTCCACTTCGGTGCTGTGCGGATCCTCGATGGTGAACGCATCGGCCAAGCGTTCGATGGCATCCATGTTCTTGCCTTCTTTCGCGAGCCATCGGGCAATTTCCCGCGCGGCTTCGGCGGACGGATAGGCGGCGTAGGCGCGACTGGCGAGCGCGGCGGCCTCATCGAGCTTGCTAAGATTCCCCGTGGCTCGCGCTTCTAAAACGAGCGCTCGCGCGGAACCTTGATCCAGTTCGGTCTGCCATTGCCCCTCGCGGTAGTGGCCGGGCGCGGGTTGCTTGCGCATACCGCCGACCAGCGTCTCGTAGCGCTTGGCGTAGGTCAAGGCCTTCTCCGCATTCGCCTTGCCGTCGTTGGCAAGCAGGGCGCGCGCCACCTTGTCCAAAATTTGCAGATCGTTTGAATCCGCCGCCAGCACGCGCTCCCCGTACAGTACAATGCGCCGGTCATCTTTCGCTTCGATGGCCGACTTCACGATGGCGCGCTCGATCTCGGCCTTATGAGGCGATGCCGGATACCTGGCCAAATGATTCTCGAGCGCGCGCATGAAGTCGACAGGGCTCGCGCCCGCTTCGGCCAACGCACTACTCAATTGTTGTTGTTCGACGGTATCGGGTTCGGCCTGCTGTGCCTGAGAATAGCCGGCGAAGAGGACGGCAGACATCCCAATCGCAAGAAGTCTCATTTGGCCGCCCGGATGCTATCCGCAATCCCCGCGGCGCGCGCGCGCGCCATATGCAAATAGCTTTCATTCTTCGCGATCCGGTCGAGCATCGGCAACATTTGCCGCGGCGCAACCACGCGCTTGCGGTCCATGGCCGCTTCCAATTGCAGCAAAGCGTCGTTCACGCCCAGCTTGTCGTATTTGGCGGCGCGCTCCAAGTTGATCAAATTCTGCTCGGTTTCTGAAATACGCTCGAACCAATCGGACAACAGCCTTGCGTCGAGGTCTTCGGAGTAGTTAAACTGCACCTCGTGCTTCTCCGATCCCCGCTCGAAACGGAAAGTTTTCATCCCCATCGTCGCGACCTTGGCGGGAGACTCTAACGGACGCGTAAAGTTTCCCAACTTGTCGGCCAAAGCGAAAATCTCGCCGGCGCCGGCGGGCGTCATTTGGAACCGGATCGGATTGGCGTCCTTCGGATCGTCCCGGTACTCCGCCGAGCCGGACGGATCGACGCTGATCGCGACATATGCGGGAACACTGCCGGGGAAAGACTTTGAATAAGAAATCTTCGAGAGATCCGCGGCCAAAAGCGGCGCTGCCAGCAAGAAAACCAGAAGCCTCATGCGCGCACGCCCGTTATTCGCGCGAATGTGGATGCATGGGTGGCATGGCAGATCGCGAGCGCCAGCGCGTCGCTCGCATCTTCGGATTCGAGTTCCGCTTCCAGATGCAGCAAAGATGCCACCATCCGCTGCACCTGATGCTTCTCCGCCCGTCCGTAACCAACCACGCTGACCTTCACCTCGAGCGGCGAATACTCGGCCAGCACAACGCCGGCCTCGGCAATCGCAAGCAGCGCGACGCCGCGCACGTGTGAAAGCTTCAACGCGGTTTTCACATTCACGGCATAGAAAACTTCTTCCACCGCGGCCACCTCGGGTTGAAAACCGGAGATCCGGTTGCGCAACTCGGAAGCGATCTGCATCAAGCGCGTTTCCAGCGGACTTTTCGGCGATGTACGAATCACGCCGGCGTCCACAAGCCGGTGCGCGCGGCCGTCGCTATCGATGATCCCGTACCCGGTCCGCTCCGTCCCGCAATCGATGCCCAGAACTCGCATGGGCGCTAGGCGAGCGCTTCGATTTCGCTCTCGTCCACGTCGAAATTCGAATACACGCTTTGCACATCGTCGTGATCTTCCAGTGCGTCGCTCAGGCGGAGCATGCCACTGGCCGTCTTCCCTTCAAGTTTCATCAGGTTCTTGGGAATCATCGCAACCTCGGCGGAATCCGGTTTGATGCCCGCCTTTTCTAGCGCGCGCAGCACGGCCTCGTGACTTTCCGGCGCGGAAAGCACTTCCCAGCTATCGCCCTCGTCGCGAAGGTCGTCCGCTCCGGCGTCGAGCACCAGCGTGAGCAGTTGATCTTCCGTGGCTTTCTCTTTCGCGATTAGGATCTGGCCCTTGCGCTCGAACATCCAGGCCACGCTGCCCTGCTCGCCGAGGTTTCCGCCATTTTTGCCGAACATGTGGCGGATCTCGCTCACGGTCCGATTGCGATTGTCTGTCGCGACCATCACCAACACCGCCGCGCCACCCGGCCCGTAGCCTTCGAACATAACCTCATCGATCTGCCCGCCTTCCAGTTCGCCAGTACCGCGCATGATGGCTTTTTTGATGTTATCGGCCGGCATACTAGCGTCTTTCGCGGCTAAAATGGCGGTGCGCAGCCGCGGGTTGGAGTCCGGATCGCCGCCATTACGCGCGGCGATGGTGATTTCCTTGATGATGCGCGTGAACGTCTTCCCGCGCTTGGCGTCGGTGGCGGCCTTCTTGTGTTTGATCGTCGCCCATTTCGAATGCCCTGACATTGTTGAGACCTCTAGGAAGGCCCGGTTCGATACCGGGTAAAAATGTTTGGTTACAAAACGAGGATATCAAAGTGGATGCCTGCGGTTTAGACTCGTTGGAGCGGCACATATCCAGGCTCAACCTCAGATGAGGGATCTCGAAATCGAAGTTGCCGGCCAAACCCTCCGGCTTCTGGCGGAGCGCGCCATTTTCTGGAAGAGCCGCGAGACTCTCCTGATCGCCGACACGCATTGGGGAAAGGCCGCCACCCTTCGCGCGGCCGCCATTCCCGTTCCTGGCGGCACAACGGCGGACGATCTCGCGCGATTTACTCGCCTCATCGATCGCACCGGGGCCGGCCGCATCGTGATTCTGGGAGACGCGATTCATGCCCGGCAGGGCCGCGCGGAGAAGACCCTGGCGGCCTTAGCTTCGTGGCGCTCGCGCCATCGCGATCTCGACATTTTAGTGGTCCGGGGCAATCACGATCGCGGCGCCGGCGACCCGCCGCCTGAGTTGAACATTCGCTGCGTGGACGCTCCCCAGATGGAACCGCCTTTCGTGTTCCGCCATTTCCCAGCGCAGTCGGCGGAAGGCTATACGCTCGCGGGGCACATGCATCCCGCCGTGAAACTGTACGGAGCGGGGCGGCAAAGAGTGACGCTGCCGTGTTTCTACTTTACGCCGGAGACCGGTATTCTTCCCGCGTTCGGCGCGCTTACCGGGCAGGCCATTGTGAAACCTGGGCCGCGAGATCGAATCTTCGCGGTCGCGGGGGACGAAGTGGTTCCGGTGAGTGAATCGTAAGTTGCGGATAAAACCTGTCTGCGCTATCGTAGCGAGTTGCCGCTTAAAGCTTTATCTCTCAACCAATTCCTAGCTTAAGCCGGGGGATAAGAGCGGCGCACCCCAACTGGAGGATTTCCCCTTTGCTATCGAAAAGTGCGTCCACCCCATTCGGCTCCCCGTTCCGCCGCCGTTGGAATTGGCATGTGATTGTGCCGGTTCTTCTGGCGGTCGTCATTTTATTCATGGCCCCAGCAGGCGGATTCGCGCAGAACGCTCCCGAACAGGCCGGGGGTGAAGCTCATCTCATCCTTCCGGACCTCAACCAAGGAACTTTTCTAGGCACCAACGGCCGCAATCTGTTGATGGGCGGATTGGGAATCTGCGCGCTCGGGCTTCTTTTTGGCCTTGTCACTTACGTTCAGCTTCGCGATCTGCCGGTGCACCCCACTATGCGAGAGGTTTCCGAACTGATTTGGGAAACCTGTAAAACCTATCTGTACACGCAGGGCAAATTCATTCTGATCCTCGAGATTTTGATTGGCGCCATTATCGTTTTCTACTTCGGATATTTCGAGCGCTTCGCCGCCATCAAAGTAATCGTCATCCTGCTGTTCAGCGTGATCGGAATCGCGGGAAGTTACGGCGTCGCGTGGTACGGCATCCGGGTGAACACCTTTGCCAATTCGCGCACCGCTTTCGCGAGTCTCCGCGGCAATCCGTATCCCTGCTACGCGATTCCGTTGCGTGCCGGCATGAGCATCGGAATGGTGTTGATCAGCATCGAGCTGCTGATCATGCTTTGCATTCTGCTTTTTATTCCGAGAGATTACGCGGGCCCGTGCTTTATCGGCTTCGCCATCGGCGAATCGCTAGGGGCGGCCGTGCTCCGCGTCGCGGGCGGAATTTTCACCAAGATTGCGGATATCGGCGCCGACCTCATGAAGATAGTATTTAAGATCAAAGAAGACGACGCGCGCAATCCGGGCGTGATAGCGGATTGCACCGGCGACAACGCGGGCGATTCGGTGGGGCCGAGCGCCGATGGTTTCGAAACCTATGGTGTCACCGGTGTCGCGCTAATTTCGTTTATCCTGCTGGCCGTCTCAAATCCGTTGGTGCAGGTGCAATTGCTGGTGTGGATCTTCGTGATGCGCATCATGATGGTGGTTTCGTCCGGCGCATCGTATTTCATCAATGAAGCGATTGCGAAAGCGCGCTACGCGAATCTTCCGAAGTTCAATTACGAAGCGCCCCTCACGTTTCTGGTCTGGCTCACATCGATCGTATCGATCGTCCTGACCTACGTTGTTTCCTACTTCATGGTTCCCGAGCTGGGCGGTGATGCTTCGCTCTGGTGGAAGCTATCGACGGTGATCACGTGCGGAACACTGGCGGGAGCGCTAATTCCGGAGCTGGTGAAAGTATTCACATCCACCGAATCGAGCCATGTGCGCG
>JALYXS010000594.1 GCA_030946965.1 Acidobacteriota bacterium | reverse complement strand
GCGAGCGAATCTCGATCACGAAATCGGGGGCGCCCTCATAATAACGGAAATCCTGAAATCCGCCATCCCCAAGAATTACGGCAACATCGGGAAGGCGGTAGCGAAGGTGTCCGCCACTTGTCAACTTGCAATGCAGCTCGACGTAAACACGTCTTCCGCCACCGTGCTTGCGCAGAAAAGTAAAGAGTGCCGAGGAACAAGCAACCTGGATACTGCTATGCCATCTGGTCCCGATATTGAGCTCCAACGCCTGGCCGTCGACATATTCGGAATGCTCGTATTCGCTATTGTGCAAATACTCTTCTTCGGTTAGCGAATGGATCGCCGCTTTCGACCCCATGTGCCGAAGAATAACACGGCAAAGGGTCGCGAGCGACTAGGCAAAGAGATCGGCAACCTCGAGTTCGAAGCCCGGCAGCAACGGATTCAAATCCAGAACGGCGCCTTCGAGAACGACGCGCATGGGCGTGTCCGGCGCATGTACAAGCACCGAACGATCCTCGGGGAATAATCAGCCAGGCGAGCTGGCAGCCATTCGCGAAGTAATCTTCAATCTTGCGTTTCTGGGCGGCAATCCCGTCGACATATTCACAATGCTTGTATTCGCTATTGCGCAAATACTCTTCTTCGGTTAGCGAATAGATCGCCGCTTTCGACCCCATGCGCCGAAGAATAACATAGCGGAGGATCGCCGCACTTCCTGTAAAATAGACGTTACACACCATTTGGAGGACATCTTATTGGCATCCGCAATCCTCGCCTTGGAGGATGGCACTGTTTTCGAAGGCACGAGTTTTGGACCACCGGCCGAACGCTCCGGTGAAGTCGTTTTTAACACCGCGCTCACCGGCTACCAGGAGATTTTCACCGACCCTTCCTACTCCGGCCAAATTGTAGTCCTGACTAATCCCCAGATCGGCAATTATGGGACGAGCGTCGAAGACGATGAAGCGGCAAAGCCTCAAATCGAGGGCCTGGTCGTACGCGAAATGTCGGCGCTCGCGAGCAATTGGCGTTCGGATGAGAGCGCGCGGCAGTTTCTCGCGAAATACCAAATTCCCGTTGCGTCGGAACTTGATACGCGCGCGCTCGTCCGGCATCTTCGCAGCCGCGGCGCCATGCGCGGCGTGCTCTCGTCCGTCAATTCCGGCATCGATTCCGACGCGGCGCGCCTGATCGAAAAAGCCCGCTCAATCCCTTCCATGGCCGGTCTCGATCTCGCCAGCCGGGTAACCACGCCGGCGAGCTATGAGTGGTCGAAAACGGTCGAGTCGTGTTCGCCCTCTGAGATCGTCGCGCGCACGCCCGAGCCGCGCTTTCATGTGGTCGCGTACGATTTCGGAATCAAGCGCAACATCCTCCGGCGGCTGGTTCATTCCGGTTGCCGCGTGACCGTCGTTCCCGCCCTAACCTCCGCCGGGGATGTCTTGGCCCTCAAGCCGGACGGTGTCTTTCTCTCGAACGGGCCGGGAGATCCGGAGCCGCTGGCGACGCCAGTCGATAACATTCGCCGCCTGATTGGGAGGACCCCCATTTTCGGTATCTGCCTGGGGCATCAACTTCTAGGCCTTGCAACCGGCGGGAAGACTTTCAAGTTGAAATTCGGGCATCGCGGCGCGAATCATCCCGTGCTGAATCAACTCACGAATCGCGTTGAGATCACTTCGCACAATCATGGATTCGCGGTGGACCCCGATTCGCTCAGCCTCAACGATGTCGAGATTACGCACGTGAATTTGAACGATCAAACGCTCGAAGGCTTCCGGCACCGCCGCGATCCCCTGTTCTGCGTGCAATACCATCCCGAAGCCGCCCCCGGTCCTCACGATTCCCACTATTTGTTCGACGATTTCACCAAGATGATGGCGGAAAATGCCTAGACGCGACGATTTGCATCGCATCCTGATTATCGGTTCCGGACCTATTGTGATTGGGCAGGCTTGCGAGTTCGACTACTCTGGGACGCAGGCCGCGAAGGCGTTGCGAGCCGACGGGTATGAAGTGATTCTGGTCAATTCAAATCCGGCGACGATCATGACCGATCCGGATCTGGCGAACCGCACGTACGTCGAGCCGCTGAGCGTTCCTTACCTCGAAGAGATCATTCGAAAAGAGCGCCCGGACGCGCTTCTCTCGACCGTTGGCGGACAAACCGCGCTGAACCTTTCGGTCGAACTCGCCGAAGCGGGCGTGCTGGATCGCTATGGAGTCGAACTGATTGGCGCAAAGATCGACGCCATTAAGAAGGCGGAAGACCGGCTGTTGTTCAAAGACGCGATGCGGAAGATTGGCCTGGAAACTCCTCTTTCGCAGCTTGCGAACAATGTCGACGACGGTCTCGCTTTCGCGGCGAAGACCGGCTATCCCGTGATTCTGCGCGCGAGTTTCACTCTGGGCGGAACGGGCGGCGGCATTGCTTACAATCGCGAGGACCTTATCGAGATTCTCGAGCGCGGCATCGATCTCTCGCCTGTTCACGAAGTCTTGATCGAAGAGAGCGCGCTTGGGTGGAAAGAATTCGAGCTTGAAGTAATGCGCGATCTCGCGGACAACGTGATCATCGTCTGCTCCATCGAAAATTTCGATCCTATGGGTGTGCATACGGGCGACTCGATCACCGTGGCTCCCGCGCAAACGCTTACCGATCGCGAGTATCAGATGATGCGCGATGGCGCGATCCGCTGCCTGCGCGAAATTGGCGTCGATACGGGCGGCTCGAATGTGCAGTTCGCGATTCACCCGAAAACCGGGCGCATGGTGATTATCGAAATGAACCCGCGCGTTTCGCGGAGTTCGGCGCTGGCTTCGAAGGCAACCGGATTCCCGATTGCGAAGATCGCCGCGAAGCTCGCGGTGGGCTATCGTCTGGACGAAATTCGGAACGACATCACCAAAGTCACGCCGGCTTCGTTCGAACCGGCCATCGACTATGTGGTCGTCAAGATTCCCAAGTGGCAGTTCGAGAAGTTTCCGGGCGCCGACCCAACGCTTGGCACGCAGATGAAATCGGTCGGCGAGGTAATGGCGATCGGGCGAACGTTCAAGCAGGCGCTTGGGAAAGCGATCCGCAGCCTCGAAACGGGCAAGGCGTTTGGCTCCGAAATCTTCGACAAGAACGCCATTCCGAAAAAGTTGATCACGCCGACGCCGGACCGCCTGAATTACATCCGCTTCGCTTTCGAAAGCGGCTACACGGCGGAGAAGATTCACGAAATGACCGCGATCGATCCGTGGTTTCTCGAGCAAATCCGGGAGACGGTTGCGTTCGAAAGCGAACTCAAGCGCGATTCTTTCGTGACCGCGACGCGGGAAACCTTTGCGCGGGCGAAGCGCTTCGGAATCTCCGACGCGCAACTGGCGCGCGACTGGAACCGGCCCGAAATCGACGTGCGCAACCGGCGTAAGGAACTGGGCGTCGCGGCCGTTTTCAATCGCGTCGATACTTGCTCGGCGGAATTTGAAAGTTTCACGCCCTATCTGTATTCGAGCTACGAAGTTCAGTGCGAAGCCAACCCCACCAGCAACAAGAAAGTTATGATCCTGGGGAGCGGGCCGAACAGGATCGGCCAGGGAATCGAGTTCGATTACTGCTGCTGCCACGCTTCGTTCGCGTTGCAGGGCGAGGGAATCGAATCGATCATGGTGAACTGCAATCCCGAAACCGTCTCGACCGATTACGACACTAGCGACCGTCTTTATTTCGAGCCGCTCACGCTCGAAAACGTGTTGAACATCTGCGATACGGAGAAGCCCGACGGCCTCATCGTGCAGTTTGGCGGGCAGACGCCTTTAAATCTGGCGCTGCCTTTACAGCGGCTCGGCATTCCGATTATCGGCACGGATCCGAAGGATATCGATTTGGCCGAAGATCGGAAGCTATTCGGCAAGCTGCTCGACGAGCTTAAGATTCCGTCCCCCGCGAATGGCGCGGCTACCAGCGCGGAAGAGGCATGCGAAGTGGCGCGGCGCATCGGCTATCCGGTGTTGGTGCGGCCGAGTTACGTGCTCGGCGGCCGCGCGATGGTGATCGCCTACGACGAGGAAACCGTCCGCCAGTACGTGCGCGAAGCGGTTTCCTTTTCGCAGGACCGGCCCGTGCTGGTGGATCGCTTTCTCGAAGATGCGACCGAGGTGGACGTCGACGCGCTGTCCGATGGCGAGGATGTGTTGATCGCCGGCATCATGGAACATATCGAAGAAGCCGGCGTGCATTCGGGCGATAGCTCGTGCGTGCTGCCGCCGCATTCATTGCCGGAAGCGGAGTTGCGGACCATCGAACATTACACCGTGCGCCTGGCGCGCGCGCTGCACGTAATCGGCCTCATGAACGTGCAGTACGCGATCAAGGACGGCACGGTGTATGTGCTCGAAGTAAATCCGCGCGCTTCGCGAACGGTTCCCTATGTAAGCAAGGCGACGGGCGTGCCGCTGCCAAAACTCGCGGTGCAGTTGATGCTGGGCCGCAAACTGCGCGACGTTACTCATCACACTGGCCGCCTGCCCGTACCGCGCAGCTTCGTGAAATCGCCGGTGTTCCCGTTTAACAAATTTCCTGGCGTCGATCCAGCGCTAGGGCCGGAGATGCGCTCGACGGGCGAAGTGATGGGCGTTGGCGAAAACTTCGGTGAAGCGTTCGCGAAAGCGCAGCTCAGCGCCGGAACGCCGCTGCCGGACAAGGGGACGATCTTCATCAGCGTGAACGACCGTCATAAGCCGGAAGCTATCGAAGTCTGCAAGCGGTTTGCCGCGCTCGGATTTCAACTGGTCGCCACAAGGGGCACCGCCGCGGCGCTCGAGCGCGCGGGCCTGCGCTGCAAGACGGTGTTCAAGGTAAATGAAGGACGCCCCAACGCGGTCGATTTGCTGAAAGCGGGCGGCTTGCAGCTTGTGATTTATACAGCGACAGGCGCGCTTTCATTTTCGGACGAAAAAGCGATTCGCCGGAGCGCGGTCTTGTATCGCGTTCCATGCATCACTACGCTGAGCGGGGCGCGCGCGGCGGCGGAGGCTGTTGTTTCAAGACGCCGCGACCCCATTCGCGTGTGGAGCCTGCAGGAAATTCACGGACCCAAACCCGTGGCCGCGCGGTCGGCTTAATCGTTCGCATATGTTTCGGGTTCGAAGCGCGCCGCCCATAAGTAAATGAGACCGTCTCTAGCGCAAATCGTGCAGTTTTCGCTGGTAGCTCTCAGCGCTGTCTTCTTCCTGGTAGACCCAATCGCGGCAATTCCCGCTTTCTTGGTTATGACGGCTGACGGAAACGCACCCACCAGGCGCCGGATGGCTCGTCGCGCGGCGATCACGTGCGCCGTAGTGTTGAGCGCTTTTGCGCTCGCCGGAAGCCTCATCTTCAAAGCATTCGGAATCACGCTTCCCGCATTTAAGATCGCGGGCGGGCTAATTCTGTTTCTGATTGGTATCGATATGCTGCAGGCGCGGCGTTCCAGCACCCAGGAAACTCCGGGAGAGACGGAAGAAGGCGTGGAGAAGGAAGATGTTGGCATTATTCCGCTTGGTATTCCGATGCTTGCTGGACCTGGCGCGATTTCGAGCGTAATGGTGTTGATGGGCCAGTCTCCGAAATGGTGGCAGGCCGTGCCGGTGTATATTGCGATTCTCGTTACATCCGTCGCCTCTTACCTGATTCTTGCGGGGGCCGATCGCGTGCGCCGCTACCTGGGCGCGACGGGGATCCGAATCCTGATGCGGATTATGGGATTGCTGACCACTGCCATCGCCGTCCAGTTCGTGATTAACGGCCTCGACGATCTAGGATTTATCCACAGGCATTAACCCGTGGCACAAAACGTGCATAATAAGCCGTCGAGGGTTACGAAGATGAAAAAAACAGCGCTGTTTCTGATTTGTATGGGCGCGGCGGTCCTCGCCCAGAGTTCGCCTCCGGCGGCCTCGCAAAGTACGACCGAGAACGGGCAAAGCTCTAATTCGTCAGGTTCGAAATCGGATACCGGCACGCGGCATACACGCCATCGCGCCAAACGAAACAGGACCCAAGGAAACGCCACTCAATCTGGGACGAATGCCACTACAGTGCCCATGAATCCGGCAGATCCAACGAACCCCGACCCGATGCGTCCGAATCGCCTGCCCGTTCCTCCGCGTACGCCTGGCGATCAGACGAATCCGGTGAAACCGGCCGATCCAACGAATCCTACCGTTGTGAAACCTTAACCGGCCATTCCGGCGTAATCTACAATTCTGGCGACGCCTTCCCGAAAGACCTCCGGTAGCGTTAAGAGGCTCAGCACCAGGAACGCTTCGGAATCGAAATCGTAGAAATAACCCGGCTGAATCAGAACATCGCTCGTTTCGAGTAGTTGCAGCATCCACTGCTCCTCCGTTTGAACGCGAGGAACGCGGAGGGTAGCATACCAGCCGCCCTCTACCTCCAGCAGATGGAGATCCGATCCCTCGATGCCGGTCAGTAGGGAGCGGAGGTTTTCCCGCAACCTATCAAGG
>JALYXS010000565.1 GCA_030946965.1 Acidobacteriota bacterium | reverse complement strand
CCTTGGGGGTACTGCTCGCGATATCCGAATGGAAGTAGGAAACCGTATTGAAACTTTCGGCGTGGATCAGGTTTCCGGGGTTCAATTCGGGGGAAGCGTCTCGCAGGCCGCCACCGGGAGTCCCAATTTCGATGGAACCCGGATTGTAGCCGCGCCGCCTCTGTCGAGGGCCCCGGCGCCCCAACCGGAATTGAATTCGAATTCCTACAACGGGCTCGAGATTCCGGCGGGCACGCCGATCACGGTGCGAATGATCGATAGCGTGGATTCGGATACGGCGCGCTTGGGCGAGAGTTTCCGGGCGAGCGTCGATGAACCGGTTGTGGTTAACGGGAACGCGGTCATTCCGCGCGGGGCGGACGTGGTGGCGAAGATTGTCGACGACCGGCGATCCGGAAAGATTCAAGGGCGCACGTCGTTAAGCTTGGCGCTCGTTTCGGTGCGGACTGGCGACCGAATGGTGGACGTTTCCACGGGCGATGTCACGCAGGCGAGCGGGTCGCGCGGGTCTCGTACCGCGAAGGTGGTCGGCGGGACGGCTGCGTTGGGCGCCATCATCGGCGGGATCGCGGGCGGCGGACGAGGCGCCGCGATCGGCGCCGGATCCGGCGCGGCGGTGGGAACGGGCGCGGAGATGACGATGAAGGGGCAGCGCGTCAAAATTCCATCGGAGACGCGGTTGACGTTTACGTTGACGAACCCGATGCGTATTTAATTCCGGAGAGTGGCGGGACGCTACCGGTTGAACGCCAACTTCGGGGCGTGTAAAGGTGAGGCTATGATAGAGATAGATCCTTATCCCGAGGTAAATTCGATTTGGCGTTCGTTGAAGGCTGTAAGCATTCGCTCGAAGTAACAATTCCCGTCGAGGTAATCGCTGGGGAGACTGTCAAAGTCGTCGAGGATATCAAGAAGCGCGCGCGCCTTCCTGGATTCCGTCCAGGAAAGGCTCCGGGCACGCTGATCCGAAAACAGTTCGAAGGCGACATCCGGCAGAAGGTTCTCGAGAATCTGATACCGAAATACTTCGACCAGGAAGTGCAGCAGGAGCGTTTGAAGCCCGTCAGCACGCCCGATATAACCGACGTTCATTTCCATGACGGCGAACCGCTCCGTTTTAAGGCCGAGTTTGAAGTGGAGCCGGAATTTGAAATTGGCGAATATCGCGGGCTGAGTGTTCCGTACCATGAACCGGAGGTTTCCGACGAGGACGTGGCGGCCCGGATCGAGCAGATACGGAACGATAAAGCCACATTCGTGAACGAGGATCCGAGACCGCTGGCCGATGGCGATCACGCCGTTCTCTCTCTCGAGAGTCTAAGCGGACCGGCCGAACCGGTGAAGTCGGATGAACTCACGCTTGAGATTGGGGCGGCGGACACGCTCGAAGCGTTCACGGAAAACCTGCGGGGGATGTCGCCTGGGGAAACTAAAGATTTCGAGGTTACGTATCCGGAAGATTTCGGGCAGGAAAAGCTGGCTGGGAAGACGGTTCTTTTCCATTGCGTCGTGAAGGGAGTGCGGCGCAAGGAATTGCCCGAAGTGAACGACGAATTCGCGCAGGATTTGGGCGATTACCGGACGCTCGACGAATTGAAGGACTCGATTCGCAAGGGTATTTTTTCGCATCGGCAGTTTGAGGCGCAGCAAGCGGCAAAGAACAAGCTGGTCGAAACGCTGGTGGACCGGAACGATTTTCCGGTGCCGGAAGCGTACGTGGACCGGCAAATCCGGAACAAGGTGGAGCAGCAGTTAAGTTCGTTGTCGCAGGATGGCGTCGATACGAGCAAGCTCAGGCTCGATTGGCAAAAGGTGAAGGACGCTCAAAGGGATCAAGCTTTACGCGAAGTGCGCGCTTCGCTCCTATTACAGAAAATTTCGGAAAAGGAAGCGATTGCGCCAATGCGGGATGAAGTGGACCGCGAAGTGGAGCGGATTGCCCGCCAGCGGCGCGAGCCCTTGGCGGCGGCTCGGGCGCGCATGGATAAGGACGGAACCACGGGCCGGATCGCCTCTCAGATTCAGACGGAAAAGACGTTATCTTTCTTGTTTGAGCAGGCGGCGAAGACAGCCGGGGAGACACCGGAACCCGCTGTCGGGGGAGCGCCTGCGTGATCGGGAGCCGCGGGGGTACTTACCGGATTGATATCGATTTCTCTTCGGGTGATAATGGGGGAGACCTTACATGAAGCGTGCCGGCTCGGACGAAACCCTACGCTGCTCTTTTTGCCACAAGAGCCAAGAAGTTGTCGGTAAGCTGATTTCGTCCCCTAGTGACTATCCGCGAGCTTACATTTGCGATGAATGCATCGCGGTCTGCAATTCGATCCTTGAGGACGATAAGGCGGACCATCCCTCTTCGTCTCCGCATAAGCTGCCAAAGCCCCTCGAAGTAAAAGAGTTTTTGGACCAGTACGTAATCGGGCAGGAAGCCACCAAGAAGAAGCTGGCGGTGGCGGTTTACAACCACTGCAAGCGCGTGCACATGAACAAGGTGCGCAACTCCGAAGTGGAGCTTTCAAAATCGAACATCATGCTGATCGGTCCCACCGGGACCGGCAAGACATTGATGGCGCAAACCTTGGCGCGGATTTTGGATGTGCCGTTCGCGATTGTCGATGCCACGACGCTTACCGAAGCGGGGTACGTCGGGGAAGATGTCGAGAATATCGTTTTAAAGCTTCTGCAAGCGGCCGATGGGGATGTGCAGAAGTGCCAGCAAGGCATTATCTATATCGATGAAATCGACAAGATCTGCCGCAAGGACGAAAATCCGTCGATTACGCGTGATGTCTCGGGAGAGGGCGTTCAGCAAGCACTGCTGAAGATCCTCGAAGGAACGATTGCGAATGTCCCTCCGCAGGGCGGCCGGAAACATCCACACCAGGAGTTTACGCCGGTCGATACCACCAATATTCTGTTTATCTGCGGTGGCGCCTTCGTGGGATTGGAGAAGGTGATTGCCAGGCGGGTCGGGAAGAAATCCATGGGTTTCTTGAGCGACGAACAGAATAAAGATAGCCATCGTCCCGCGGCGGGCACGATTGGGATTAGTGGTTATCGCGATTTGGATCTACTCTCCCAGTTGCAGCCAACAGACCTGATCAAGTTCGGGTTCATCCCCGAATTTATCGGGCGTCTTCCGGTGATTGCGACGCTGGAAGATCTGGATAAGCAAGCGCTGGTTCAGATTCTGAGCAAGCCCAAGAACGCGATTATCAAGCAGTACCAGAAGCTTTTCGAATTCGAAAATGTGCGCTTGAAGTTTACCGACGACGCGCTCGACGCGATTGCCGCCCTTGCGATGGACCGCAAGGTGGGGGCGCGCGGACTGCGAATGATCCTCGAGGATTTGATGCTAGACTTGATGTACTATCTACCTTCTTACAAGAAGGTGCGCGAGTTCCAGGTCACGAAAGAGATGGTTCTCTCGCAAAAGATCAGCCTTACACTGTTAGAAAAAGCCGGTTAATCCGCTTGAATAAGCGGTATAGACCAAGGCGAGGCCCGGACCGAGGCAGAATCATTCTCCAACGCCGTTCATCAAATCTGGTAGCGGCCTAAAATCAGATGCTCACTTCCAAAGAAAAATCCGATACCAAACGACTCCCGATGATGCCGATCCGGGACGTAGTCATTTTTCCGTATATGATGACGCCCTTTGTGGTGGGGCGGGAATCAAGCGTACGGGCGCTCGAAGAAGCCATGGCTGGCGACAAGAAAATTTTCCTTGCCACGCAGCATGACGCCTCTATTGACGAGCCTCGTCCCAACGAAATCTTCAATGTTGGGACGGTTGTCAATATCGTGCAAAGTTTGAAACTGCCCGATGGGAACATCAAGGTTTTGGTCGAAGGCGTCGAACGCGCAAAGGTAGTATCGGTCACCGATGAAGAAGGGTTCTTCCGCGCCGTGGTGCGCATCTTCAATTTCAAAGTGGAAGCCGGGGCGCAACTAGAAGCCCTGGTCGGGCGGGTGACGACGCTGTTTGAGCAGTACGTCAAGCTCAGTCAGAATTTAAATTACGAAACCATGATCGCGGCGATCCGGGTGGACGACCCGGGTAAGCTGGCCGATACGGTGGGCGCGAATCTGCAATTGACGATCGAGGAAAAGCAGGAATTGCTTGAGATCTTCGATCCCGTGGAGCGGCTGACCCGGGTCGCCGAGATGCTCGATATCGAAATCGAAAAGCTGAACGTCGACCGGACCATTCAGGGGCGCGTGAAGCGCCAGATGGAGAAAGCTCAGAAAGAGTACTACTTAAACGAAAAGATCAAAGCCATTCAGAAGGAACTGGGCCGCGGCGAGAAGAGCGAAATCGATGAATTGAAAAAACGCATCGAGATGTCCGGCATGACGAAGGACGCGCTCGAAAAGGCCTTGGCTGAGTTGAAGCGGTTGGAGAATATGCCGCCGATGTCGGCGGAATCGACGGTGTCGCGTAATTATCTCGATTGGCTTTTGGCGGTGCCGTGGAAGAAGAAATCGAAAGAAATCCGCGAGCTATCGTTCGCCGAGCAGGTGCTCGAGTCGGATCACTATGGTCTCGAAAAGATCAAAGAGCGAATCCTTGAATTTCTGGCGGTGCGCCGGCTGGTCAAGAACCCGAAGGGCTCGATTTTGTGTTTTGTCGGGCCTCCCGGCGTGGGAAAAACGTCGCTCGGAATGTCGATTGCGAAAGCGACGGGGCGGAAGTTCGTGCGAATGTCGCTCGGCGGCGTTCGCGATGAAGCCGAGATCCGGGGGCACCGGCGCACTTATATCGGCGCGCTGCCTGGGCAAATCATTCAGATGATGAAGAAGGCCGGCACGAAGAATCCGGTTTTCATGCTGGACGAAGTCGATAAGATGTCGATGGATTTCCGCGGCGATCCGTCTTCGGCGCTGCTCGAAG
>JALYXS010000555.1 GCA_030946965.1 Acidobacteriota bacterium | reverse complement strand
GGGCAATTGGGCGGATGCGGGCTCTGCACGCGTCGTTGCGGGGCCAAGCGCCGGAAGCGATCGCCGAGCGCATGGTGGCCGAAGCGCGGCAGATCCGCCTCGAAGACATCGCGATCAATAAAGCGATCGGAGCGCACGGGGCCGCGCTAGTGCCCGATGGCAAAACCGTTCTTACGCATTGCAACGCCGGGGCGCTTGCCACGGCTGGATATGGCACGGCGCTGGGCGTGATCCGCGCGGCGGTCGAATCGGGCAAGAAAATCGACGTGTTCGCCGATGAGACCCGCCCGTTCCTGCAAGGTTCGCGACTGACCGTCTGGGAATTACAACAAGACAAGATTCCGACAACCTTGATTACCGACAACATGGCCGGGCATTTTCTTCGCTCGGGCCGCATCGGCTGTGTCATCGTGGGCGCGGACCGCATCGCGAGCAACGGTGATGTGGCGAATAAAGTGGGAACTTATTCGGTGGCCGTGCTGGCAAAAGAAAACGGAATTCCGTTTTATGTCGCGGCTCCGGTTTCCACGCTCGACCTGTCCATGCCATCGGGTGACCGGATAGCGATCGAGCAGCGGCCTTCGCATGAAGTTACCCACGTTTTTGGAGTAGCCGTCGCGCCCCCGGGAACCGCTGTCATGAACCCGGCATTCGATATCACTCCGCATCGCTACGTTTCGGCGATCGTTACCGAACGCGGAATCGCGCGCGCGCCCTATACGGAATCGCTCGCGAAGTTGGCGTGCTAGCTTAACTGGGCTTAGTACTCACCAGATCCTGCTCGATCTCGAAATAGTGATGGACCAGAATGTTTCGCGGATCGATCGCCTTTGTCCAGACCGGGTCCGAAACGATTCACTAAAACCGCGGCACGCCTCGCCGACTACCTGCAGATGATAGAGCACCCAGACCTGTAGCTTTGGATCCTTGCGAAACGCGTCGGGGCCGCCTATAGTCTCCGCGCGGATTCGATCTATTGCGGTGGAAATATCGCGCAGCCTGGCCCGATCGTCTCATAAGGGCACTGCCTCGGACAGCACGCGATCGCGAATGTCAGAACGCAGCATTCCGTCGGTCGTGACATCAACCCGCATGCTCAACTGAGCTCGAAGATCCATGAAAAGGCCGCCAAGATCCATGAGAGTTCTGCCGCCATCCAGATCTACGAGAAGGTCCAGATCACTCAGATCGTCCTCCTCACCCCTAGAGACCGATCCGAAGACGCGGACGTTGCGTGCACCGTATCGCGCGGCGGTTGCCAAAATCGTCTCGCGGCCCAAGGCGATGCTACCCGGCCGGAAAAATCCGTGGCCCCTGTCGATTTCGCCGAATCTGGTTCGATTTACCTTTGAAGCCCGGTTAAAGCCCGTCGAGACCATGCGGAAGGCCGGCTTCGAAATTAAATAAGGATATTACGACGATGGAAACAAAACCTACGTACGAACAAGCACAACTCCACCTGCAAATTTACGACATGCGCCGCGAGGCCCGGCTTCGGCAAGCGCGCGATTGGTTTTTCAAAAATTACTTCGCGGACAATCTGGACGACGCCATGCGAATCGCGGCGCCGGGAACGGAAACAGGCGCCTTCGTAATGATGGTGTTCGGCTATTGGGATCAAGCCTGCGCGATGCTCAACCACGGTTTGCTCCACGAAGACCTCTTCTTTGAGACGAGCGGCGAGTTTTTCGGAGTGTGGGAGCGCGTCAAACCCGGAATCCGGGAGGGGCGGGAGCGGTTCGCGAATCAGCTGTTCCTGGCGAACCTGGAAAAAGCCGCGAAGCGATATGAAACCTGGATTGAAACCCGCTCACCTGGTCATATCGCCGCCATGCGCGAGTTTACGAAACAGATGCGCGCTCAAGCGGGAAAAGCGGCCTAAGACCTGGTGTTTGGATTGTAAGCGAGTTAATCGCGAGCGAGCCTGCGACCGCTGGAGCGTAAGGTGCTCCTGGCGGCGCAGGTTCGGAACTCTGAGCCGACATCACGTCTCCGTGCCAACTTAATTGGCCCGACTCGCAAGCGGACATAGTTGGCGTCATTCGCCAAAGAGGCTGGGCAGATGGCGTTCCCCGTATTCACGTTCCGTCCGCAGTCAGCAGGCTGCAGAATCGCCAACTTACGGTAACGCTTTGCACAGAGTTACAGAATTATCAAGATGCGACGCTACGTTCCAGCTATTTCACCGAGTGGAATAACTCGACGCGCTCGGCCATCGCGGCCAGAGCTTCTGAATCCTCCAGCCCTGACGGCATCGGCGTTTGGTTCATCGGATACCACGCGGCTGGAGATGGCCACAACGGAGTATATAGCGACTTCACACATCGGCATTGGTAGGGAATTTCCAGCATCGGGAACGCACATGCCAAAACCAGCTTCGGAATAGCGATCATGATGATGTTGCCGGAAGCCTTGGCACCTCCGAACAGATCTTGGATGACGCCAATCTGCATATGACCGAATCCCTGCATCTCCGTGTGGCAAGCCACTACGGCGAAACGGCCAGGGGTGCCGTCTTCGTTTGTGCGCATTCGCTTGAGATACTCGCCGCTGACCGGGCACTCGGCACCAACCGAGTGCGATTCAACGATGGCGGTCTTCCCCGCCCATCTCGCCACAACGCGGCGCTCATCCTCAGAAATCGTTCCCAATTCGCGACGCTACGGATCACCCCGAGGAGGAGGGGCTTGGCACTTTCTTCCAACTTACTCATCCAGCCGTTATTGCAGCACTCGCAAATCTTCTTGAGCTTGAAGGAATCAAGCTTAATTTCGAGTCGCCGCTGCTCGCGCGAGCCGTTGTTGAGCCGCTTGAAGAGCGCCATCGAGATGTCGGGACCAAACTCCGTTAAAAGCCATTTCGGGAACACATGCTCCCGCGACGCCGGTGAAGAAGTGGTGCCGCACGCTACATTCCATGCCGCCAACCATTGTACCGTCGCCAGATCGCTAAGGGATCGCAATCGGATCCACTTTGCCGCGTAGTCGGCGTTCCGGACAAGTGGTGCTGTTGGGCCGTCGCTGGGCAATGAGGTCTTAAGAATACGTCAGCCTACTTCTGAAAGCGTCCACTTCACCAGCGTGTTAGCGTAAGCTCATGCGCCTCGGAATCGCCCTCTTCCTCTCCGCTATTTCTCTCAACGCGGCGGGCGAGCTTTCGAACCGGAGAGCGCCGGGCTTTTCCCTCCCAGGGTCCGATTCGCGGCAGCACGACACGCAGGATTACCGGGGAAAAGTGCTGATTATCGACACCATGCAGACCGGCTGCGAGCATTGCCGGAAACTTTCGAGCGTCCTCGAAGAAGCCGCGGCGAAGTACGGCGGCAAGGTAGCGATTCTTTCAATCGTGACCATGCCAGATACCATGCAAAAGGTCAAGCAGTACATCGACCAGAACAACGTTACTACGCCAATCCTTTTCGATTGCGGACAGGTGATGGCTTCCTACTTGAAGATTACGGCGGCAAATCCGACCGCGCACTTTCCCCACATCTTCCTCGTCGATCCGGACGGCATGATCCGCAACGACTTCGGGTACGAGGCTGGAACCGAACAGATGTTCGAAAGCAAGGCGCTATTCCCGGAGATCGAAAAGCTGCTTAAGAAGTAGATCCCCAGCCGCCGCCGCCGGGAGTTTCGATTCGCAGAAGGTCCCCAGGCTGTACATCGAAGCGCGTCTTCGCGGGAAGCGCCTTCGCCTTTCCACCGCGGGTTAGACTGTTCCGCCCGGGGGCGCCGGGCTTGCCCCCGTTTAGCCCGTAGGGTCCGCGTTCCCGCCGGTCGGAAAGAATCGTTACGTCGCAGCCGGTCAGGAACTCGACCTCGCGCACGATTCCGTCGCCTCCCTCGTGGCGTCCCTTTCCACCCGATCCGCGCCGGATCGCGTAGTGTTGAATACGCATGGGGTATTCGTGCTCGAACGCTTCGATGGGCGTGTTCCAGCTATTCGTCATGTGGGTGTGGGCGGCGCTTGGCCCCGGCCCCATTGCCGACGCGCCCATGCCACCCGCGATCGTTTCATAGTAGGCAAACGGCTTTTGCCGCCGGGCATCCCATCCGCCCACGCTCAGGTTATTCATGGTGCCGGAGCTGGCGGCGGGGATACGATCCGGCAGCGCTTTCGCGAGAGCCCCGAGCACCGTGTCGGTGATGCGCTGCGAGGTCTCGACGTTGCCGGCCGCCATGGCGGCGGGTGGACCGGCGTTCACGACGCTTCGGTCGGGCGCCACAACGCGAATGGGCCGGAGCAGCCCAGCCGTATAGGGAACGCCTTCCGCCACCAGGCAGCGGAACACGTACATCACCGCCGAGACGCACACCGCGTAGTTCGCATTCACCGAACCGGCCACCTGCGGACTTGAACCGGCGAAATCCACCTCGGCCGAATCGCCGCGAATGCGCACGGTGACTTGGATTCGCACCGGCTCGCTCGTAATGCCGTCATTATCGAGAAAGTCGGTGAACGGATAATCGCCATCCGGAATCCACTCGATTGCGGCGCGCGTCATCCGCTCGCTATAGTCTTGCAGCGCGCGCATGTTGCGATGCACGCGCGCCAGCCCCGAGCGGCCGGCGATCTCGCGCATACGGTCCGCGCCGCGCCGGTTCGCCATCGCTTGCGCCAACAGGTCGCCTTCGCGCTCTTCCGGCGTGCGGACGTTGGCGAGCACCAGGCGCAGCAGGCCTTCGTCCATCTTTCCCCCGCGCACCAGCAAAACCGGCGGGATACGAATTCCTTCCTGGTAAATTTCCCTCGCCAGCGGCATCGATCCCGGACTCATGCCGCCAACATCGGCGTGGTGCGCGCGGTTGGCGACGTAAAAGGCAGGCTTGTTTGCGCGGTCGAGAAACACCGCTGAGACCGCCGTGATATCCGGCAAATGCGTGCCGCCCTGGAACGGATCGTTGACAATCGCCACATCGTCCGGCTGCAGGCGAAATCTATCGATTACGTGACGCACGGAAAGAGGCATGGCGCCGAGATGGACGGGCATGTGGTCGCCCATCGCGACCGTTTCGCCGACGGCGTCGTACACGGCGCAGGAGTAATCGCGCCGCTCCTTGATGTTGGCTGAGAAAGCGGTCTTGCGGAGGACCACGCCCATCTCTTCGGCGACTGAAACGAAGAGATTGCGGAATATTTCAAGTTCGATGGCGTCGGCGGTTTTCATGAGTCGCGGATTCCGGCTAGCCGCTAAATTTGTGCCGGTGGGACTTGACTACCAGCTTGCCGCTTTCTGATTTTCCGCGCATGCGCCTCCAGTTCGTCGCGCCGCCAGTTTCCTAACTCCTCGATCTCGACAGACAAGCGGCGTGTTTCCTCGTGAATGAGCCGCGTGTTCCGCATAGTTTCAGCGAGAAGCTCAATCAGGACGACGGTTTCGCGATCCGGCCGCATACACCAGAGTAAAGTGAAACGCTTCGCGGGCCAACCTGGGATTCACCCTATAGTGGCGTAATCCACACAAATTAGGAATGGACGCATGAGACTCTTATTAGGTGGAACCCAGAGGCGGCCCCGGCAGAATACTGGTATCGGCGGGCGAAGCTTCGGGCGATCTCTACGCCGCCCTACTGGTGGAAGAACTGCGGCGGCGCTGGCCGGAAACCGAATTCCTGGGCTGCGCGGGTCCACAATTGCGGCGGGCCGGCGTCCAAAGCGTGATTGAAGCCGAGAATTTGGCCGTCGTCGGCTTGCTTGAGGTGGTCCGGCACATTCCCCGAATTTACCGGCAATACCGCAAGTTGCTGACAGCGGCCCGCCGCGAAAAGCCGGAACTCGCGATCTTAACGGATTCCCCCGATTTTCATTTGCGCGTTGCGCGCCGGTTGCACCAGTGGGGCATCCCCGTCGTTTACCTTGTGGCTCCGCAGGTTTGGGCGTGGCGGAAAGGACGGCTTCCGCTCATGCGCCGGACGTTGACGCGCTTGCTCTGCATCTTCCCGTTTGAAGAAAAATTCTTCCGCCAGCACGGCATCCCGGTCACATACATCGGCCATCCGCTAACGGGGCTGGTACGTCCGGCGTCGACCAAACCCGATTTTTTTCGGAAACATGGCTTCTCCGAGTCACGTCCTTTAATTGCGGTGCTCCCCGGCAGCCGGCGTGGCGAAGCGGCGCGCCATTTACCCCACTTGCTTAGCGCGATCGAACGAATTGGCAAGAATCGCCCCGCTACTTTCGTGCTTCCGGCGTCTCCGAACACGGGCATCGCGTTTTTTCGGGAACGGATTGGCGAATCCGGCATCGAAGTTATAGAAGGGGAAGCTTGGGATGCCATCGCGCATGCCGACCTGGCTCTGGCCGCCAGCGGTACGGTTACGGTCGAGGCGGCGCTGCTAGGCACGCCCCTTATCGCTTTTTATCGCGTAAATCCGCTAAGTTGGCTAATAGGGAAGATGCTGGTGCGGGTGCCTTATTTCTCAATGGTGAATCTGATCGCCGACCGAAAAATCGTGCCCGAGTTCATGCAATCCCAGATGACTGGGCGGCGCATCGGCGACGAGGCAATCGCGCTGTTGAACGATGAACACGGGCGGTTGCGAATGAAGCGGGATTTGGCGGAGGTCGCGGCGAAGTTGTCGAATGGGGGCAACACCATTGCCCGGGCCGCCGACGTGATTGTCAGAATGAGGGAGGATGGAGTTGTCCAGTCGCAAGCTATTTAAATTATTCGCCGGACTTGTCTGGCTACCGCTGCTTTTACCGGCGCAAGGTTCGCCCGATCAGCCGCATCGCTCGCGCATCGACGTGGATCACTACACCATCGACGCGGAGATCAACCAGCACACGCAATCCCTTACGGCGCGTGCGGTGGTCCGCTTCACCGCGCTCGACGACAACATCCGCGACGCCGCGTTTGAATTGAACAATGCGCTGAACGTTTCGAAGGTGGTGGACGACGGCGGCAAACAGATTTCGACTAACCGCTCGCCATCCGATTCGACCGTGCGGCTCACCTTTCCAGATGCGCTCCCCAAAGGGAAGCCGGTTACCCTTACGTTCACTTACGACGGGCGCCTGAGCGGCACGGAGGACTCGCCCGTATACGGAATCAAGTTCGCCGCGATCCACGACGATTATGCATTCCTGCTCTATCCCGGCCGCTGGTTTCCGGTGAGCGGCTACAGCACGAATCGCTTCTCCGCTGATTTGAACATCACGGTTCCGGCCGGCAATCGAGTGGTCGCAAGCGGCACCGAAACCTCCCGCGAGACTGGCAACAAGACAACTTACACCTTTCAGTTCCAGCACGCTTCGTTCCCCGGCAGCATTGCCGTGGTTCGCGGCCAGCCGGTGAAGGCCAATACGGACGGCCTTACGACCACGGTTTATTTCCGCGATCCCGAGCGCGCGATGGCCAATGTATACGGGCAGGAAGCCGCCAAGATGGTGAACTACTTCTCCGGATTGTTTGGCCCCGCGCCCTATGCCAATCTAACTTTGGTCGAAACCGAAAGCGGCGCTCCCAACGGATATTCCGCCCCTGGTTTGGTGTTCGTGAGTCCCCGGGGAATTGGCAAAGACGTGAACGCGAAGGTGCTGGCCAATCAAATTTCGCGGCAGTGGTGGGAGCAGGAAGTTTCTCCGGCAACCCGGAACCATTTGTGGCTCGAGAATGGCTTGGCCGCGTATTCGGAAGCGCTCTGGACCGAGCACACCAGCGGGCCGGGCGCCTTGCAATCGCAGATGAAAGATATTTCCGTGGAAGCGCTAACCGTCGATAACGTTCCGATTATTCAATCCGCGCGTTTGGAAGATTATTCGCCCGAGCTTTGGGCGCTTACCGCCAGCAAGGGCGCCGAAGTGCTCAACATGCTGCGTTACGTGATGGGCGACGAGAAGTTTTACCAGACCCTAAAGCAGTATGCCAAACAGTACGCCTGGAAATCCGCGACTACGGAAGATTTTCGGAAGGTTGCCGAAGCGGTGGCCGGCCAGGACTTGAAATACTTCTTCATCCAATGGATCGAATCGAGCGGCGCGCCTGAATTCAAGCTTGAATACACCGTATTCCGCACGCAAAAGGGCTTCCGCGTGGTCGGCAAGATTTCGCAGGATCTCGATACGTTCCGAATGCCCGTCGACCTTAAGATCGAAACGGAAGGGAATCCGGAGGAGAAGCGCGTGGAAGTGGCGGGGACCTCGTCCGAGTTTTCGGTCGATACATTCGGGAAGCCGAGAGCGGTGACGATTGATCCAAGCAGCCGCGTGCTGCGATACAGCAACGCGGTCCGGGTCGCGGTGGCGATCCGGCGGGGCGAGCAGTACGCGGAGATCAGCGAGTTTACCGAGGCGCTGAAAGAATATCAGAAAGCGCTCGAGACAAGCCGGAACAGCTCACTGGCGCACTACCGCATCGCCGAAGTTTATTTCCTGCAAAATAATTATCAGTCCGCCGCGAATGAATTTCGCGAATCGCTGAATGGCGATCTCGATCCCAAATGGGTGGAAGTTTGGGCGCACATCAACTTGGGCAAGATATTCGATATTACCGGCCAGCGGGACCGCGCGGTAAACGAATATACGCAGGCGCAGCGCACGCGCGACAATACGCAGGGCGCGCAGGACGACGTGGCGAAGTATATCCGCGCGCCTTACGAGCGCAAGAAGAACGATAGCGTGTAATGTGGCGCGCCCTAGCGGGGTTCCGCCGCGAGAACTTGCTCAATGGTGTACGGGCATTCAGCCGGAAACGCACTCTCTTCGAGCTGTGTGTCGGCTAGGGCGCGATCAACGGCGTCCCGATAAATTTCGCTCCAGTGATCGGCCATAAATCGCGCCAGACTCGGCATAGTCTTCAACTGGCGCAAGACGTCCCGCCGCTGCACGCGGATGGTAGCCGCCCAGCTACGCGATCGCTTGTCAGGCTGGCAATCCCACTTGAGCAGATGGCTGACAAGCACGGCCAGCCGGCTTTCCAATTCGTTCTTGTCGCGATTGCCCATGTCTTCGATCTCTTCGGCCAAGTGCGCCGTGTCGAGGCGGTTGAATTCAGCGGCGCGAACCAGCGCCGCCGTTTCCTGAGTCCACTGGTAGAAATCCCGATCGTAGAGTGCGGGCATAAAACTACTGCTGCGCTGGCGGGGGCGTTCGTCGTGGCGCGCGTTTGGCCGTCGATGTCTTACGCGGACGCTTGACCGTGTTTCCGTCCACTTCCGGGCCGGAACTTCCGGCCGCCTTCCGAGGCGAACGCTTTACACGCGGGCTGGCGGCCGTGGGCTGGCCCGCAACCACGGGCTGCCGCTCTTCTTCTTCCGGCTGTTCGTCGGAGACGACGGGCGGCTCGGGCTCCGGAATCGCCGGGGGATGGAACTCCGGCCCCAGATAAACCTGGAGACCTTTCTCCTCGCTTGGCTCCACGCGCACCACCGACTTATCCTGGGCGAAGTTCAGCAACTCGGTAAATTCCTGGAATCCGAAAGTCTTCCAATCGTAATTAGGCGCCTCTTCTTTCACCCAAGCCTGCAGTTCGCCGGCAATCACACCCTCTTCCATTTCGAGACGGTGATTTTCGAGAACGTCGCGAAGCGCGGGCAGCGCCTCCTCCGGCCGCACCGTCTTTTCAGCGCCATGCCCGTGCTTACGCTGGATCATGTAGCGGCCTTCGCCGCCGGTCACAAGCACATGATCCGCCTTGCGCAGCCGATCCACAAAATCGGTAAACGAATTCGCCCCGTACGCTTTCTCGCTGAATGTCGAATCGAGCTGCAGCATCGTAGATTTCAAGAGTCCAAGCTGCGGCCGCACCTCGCGCCGTTCAAGCACTTGGAGCGCGCGTTCAACCAGCGGCATCGCGTGGGCCAGATCGAGCGCCGGTGGACGCCGTCCCTGCCCTCCGCGCTGGTGCGGCGGTCCGGAATGCTGCGATTGCGAACGGTGATGAAGTGCCGCCTGGGGTTCGGAGTGCGATTCGGCGTGCGATTGCGACGGAGCCTCGGCCTGCTGCTGTTGCTGCGGCGGCGTCTGGCGAGGCTGCCTCGGTTCGTCGAGCAGCGACTCATAGCTGATGAATTCGTGACAGTTTTTTTGCAGAATCGTGCTCGTGAAGGCACGGCCGCCCACCACGAAGATCGTCTTGTCGTACTGTTTCAGCTTATTGACCAACGCGATGAAATCGCTGTCGCCGCTCACGATTGCGTATGCGTTAATGTGATCGTGCGTGAACGCCATTTCGAGCGCATCGAGCGCCAGATTGATATCGGCGCCATTCTTATCGCCTCGCGGCGAGGGGTCGCGCTGCACCATCTGAACGGCATGTTCCGCCAGTTGGCGCGTGGAGGTTTCCTGGCGCCCCCAATTGGCGTAGGCGATTTTCGTAACGATTTCGCCGCGCTCCTTCAATGCGTCGAGCACGGCGGCAACGTCGAATTCCCGCTGCAGCGTGGATTTAACGCCGATCTCGATATTATCGAAATCGATAAAACAAGCGATTTTCAACTGCTTTTCCATGCGAAAGTTTAACCTTTTTGGGGTGGCGCTACGCGCCCGGCCCGCGAATGAATTTGACAATTTCCTCGAGTGAAGTTCCCGGTTGAAATACGGCAGCCACGCCCTGACGCTTCAAAGAGTCCGCATCTTCATCCGGAATGATCCCGCCGACGACCACTCGGACATCGGTCATTTCCTTCTCGCGAAGCAACTCCATCAGACGCGGGACGATCGCATTATGCGCGCCCGAAAGAATCGAAAGCCCGATCACTTGCACGTCCTCCTGCAAGGCCGCGCTAACAATCATCTCAGGTGTCTGCCGCAAACCAGTATAGATTACTTCCATGCCCGCGTCGCGAAGAGCGCGCGCGATAACCTTCGCGCCGCGATCGTGCCCATCCAAACCCGGCTTCGCCACAAGAACTCGAATAGGCCGGGGCGCGCGGGCTTCGCTCATCAAATCCGGCTCGTTTCCTGGTACGAACCGAAGACATCCCGCAGGGCGTTGCAGATTTCGCCGAGCGTGGCGTAGGCGCGCACTGCATCCAGAATACACGGCATCGTGTTCTCCGTGCCTTCCGCAGCGCGCCGCAGGGCGTCGAGAGCGGCTTCAACCTGGGAATTATCGCGCCGGGCGCGCAACGATTCGAGTTTTCGGATTTGACGCTCTTCGGCCATTGGATCGATCTGCAAAATGTCGATAGGATGGTCGTCCGAAGCTTGAAATCGATTCACGCCGACTAAAATTTTCTCGCCATCCTCGACCGCGCGCTGATAACGGTAGCTCGCATCGGCAATCTCGCCCTGCGGAAAACCGCGCTCGATAGCCTCGATCATCCCACCCATTTCATCGATCTGCCGGATGTACTCGCGCGCTCCGCGCTCCATTTCGAGTGTCATGCTTTCGACGAAGTAACTGCCCCCAAGCGGGTCGGGCACTTCCGCCACGCCGCTCTCAAAGGCAATCGCCTGCTGCGTGCGCAAAGCCAGGGTGACGGCGTGTTCGCCCGGCAATGCGTACGCCTCGTCGAGAGAATTCGTGTGGAGCGATTGCGCGCCGCCGAGCACCGCCGCCATGGCTTGCAGGGACGTGCGAACCACGTTGTTATAAGGCTGCTGCCAGGTCAGCGAACATCCGGCGGTTTGGGCGTGGAAACGCAATTTCAAGCTCTGCTCGCTTTTCGCGCCGTAGCGGTCCCGCAAGATCGCCGCCCATAGTTTGCGCGCGGCGCGGTACTTCGCGATCTCCTCGAAAAAATCGCTATGTGCGTTGAAGAAGAAGCTGAGCCGCGGCGCGAAATGGTCGATCTCCAACCCGCGGGCGAGTGCCCAATCGACATACTCGAAGCCGTCGCGAAGCGTAAATGCAAGTTCTTGTACCGCGGTCGATCCGGCTTCGCGGATATGATAACCGCTAATTGAGATGGGGTTGAAGCGCGGCGTATGCCGGGTCGCAAATTCGATCGAATCGGTAACCAGACGCATCGACGGGCGCGGCGGATAGATGTATTCCTTTTGCGCGATGTATTCCTTGAGAATGTCGTTTTGCAGCGTCCCCGAGACACGGCTCCATGCGACGCCCTGCTGTTCGGCGACGGCTAGATACATGGCCCAGACCACCGATGCGGGCGAGTTGATCGTCATCGAGACGGAAACTTCTCCGAGCGGAATATCGCGCAGCAGGATTTCCATATCTTCGAGCGAACTGATGGGAGCTCCGCACTTTCCCACTTCGCCTTGCGCCAGCGCATGATCGGCGTCGTAGCCCATCAAAGTCGGGAGATCGAATGCAACAGAAAGACCGGTCTGCCCTTGCGACAGCAGATAATGATAGCGGCGATTCGTCTCCTCCGGAGTGGCGAAACCGGAGAACTGGCGCATGGTCCAGAGCTTGCGTCTATACATGCCGGAATGAATGCCGCGCGTGTAGGGGAACTGTCCGGGGAGGCCGATATCGAGGCCTTTAATGTTTTCGGGGAGGTAGCAAGGCTCTACGGGGACACCGCTAATGGTGGTGGAGCGGCTCTCCGGGGAAACCGTCATGCTTCTTGATTTTACCCGGTGACGCAGATATTTCGATATAATTAAAGTCCTCGCGCAGTTATTCCTCATGACTTATGTGAAGACTCTTCCCGTTTTTCTGTTTTCGCTCTCGATCGTCTCCGCGGCTCCCGTCGATTTCGTTAAAGACGTCCAACCGATCTTCCAAAAATCCTGCTATGGCTGCCACGGGCCAAAGAACCAGATGGCGCGGCTCCGGCTCGATTCGAAGGCGCTGGCCATGGCGGGCGGGCAATCGGGCGTGGCAATCCATCCAGGCAAGCCGTCGGAAAGCATTCTCTACGCGCGTGTCGCGGGGATTGGCGATCAGGCTCGCATGCCCATGGGC
>JALYXS010000547.1 GCA_030946965.1 Acidobacteriota bacterium | reverse complement strand
TGCCCCGGCCGGTCGCGCACGCCTTCAATCAGCGATTCCGGTTTTCCCGTCGCGGCAAGAATAGGGACCACGGACCCGCTATCGTGCCGGGCAACCCGGCCCAGAGCCGTCTTGTCCGCATGATCTCAGGCGAAGAAAAGCCCGCCATGCCGATGGGTGGCACGCTCACTCCCGAGCAGGTCGCAACGTTAAAATCGTGGATCGAGCAGGGCGCGGTTTGGGATTCCACAGCCCCGCCCGATACCAAGGTCACGGCGGCGCAAGTCTCAGCCCTCGAAGACATGCCCATCCCACCCGAGGCGCATAAATATTGGGCGTTTCAAAAGCCCGTGCGCCCGCCGGTTCCCTCCCTTGACTCAAAGCCCGCCAATCCAATTGACGCCTTCCTCCTGCACGCCATGGAGCAGCACGGCCTCAAGCCCGCTCCGCCCGCCGGTAAGCGCACTCTGGTTCGCCGCGCCTACCTCGATCTGATCGGACTGCCGCCCTCCCCCGCTGAAACCGAGGCGTTTGTGAATGACAACGCGCCAGACGCCTGGCCCAAATTGATCGACCATCTTCTGGCCTCGCCGCACTACGGGGAGCGCTGGGGACGGCACTGGCTGGATGTCGCCCGTTATGCCGATTCGAACGGCTTCGAGCACGATTTCAACCGTCCCAACGCATGGCGCTACCGCGATTACGTGATCCGGTCGTTCAATAACGATACGCCTTACAACGAGTTTCTGAAAGAGCAGATCGCGGGCGATGAGCTCACGCCCGCCACGCCGGATCGTTTGATCGCCACCGGCTTCCTGCGCAACCACGCGAAGGTTGGGTTCCGCGAAAAAGATAATCCGCAATTCCGCTTCGAGTATCTGGACGACATGATCGCGACGATCGGCCGCGGCGTGCTCGGCATGACAGTGCAATGCGCGCGCTGCCACAACCACAAGTTCGATCCGATCCCGCAGAAAGATTATTACCGCATGCAGGCGGCGCTGTTCAGCTACGTGGAAGTGGATCATCCGCTCACGACGCCGCGAGAAGCCGCGGAGTATCAGCAGAAAGTGGATGCCCTCGAAGCTCAATTGAAACCGCTGAAGCAGCAGATTGTCGAGCTCGACCGTCCCTATCGCGAAAAGCTTTTGCCCGCGAAGTATGCCAAGTTTCCGGAAAATGTGCAAGCCACCATCGGCACTCCCGAAACGCAGCGCACGCCAGGCCAGGTATTGCTAGCCAATCAGGTAATCCGCACTGTCTCGGTCTCGCAAGCCGAGATCGCGCGCATCATTAGCCCCGAAGATCAGGCGCGCAAGAAGGAATTGCAAGGGCAGCTTCGCGAAATCGAAAAGCAGCGGCCCGAGCCAATTCCCGTCGCCATGGGAATCGCCGACGGCGATTACCGCTTTGCGCCCGAAGGCGAGGGCGATAACGAAGAGCCGGGCAAGGGCGTCAAGCGGGAGAAGATCGAGGGCAGCTACCTCTTCAAGGGACCGGGCCGCTATCAGGCGCCGCCTTCGTATTTCCTGTTTCATGGAGATTCGGAAAGCCGCGGATCCCAAATGCAGCCGGGATTTCTCACCGTCGCGACATACGGCAACCCCCCGACGGAAATGCCGCCGCCCGATGGACACAATTCCGGACGCCGGCTCGCGCTCGCAAGCTGGCTCGCGTCGCGGGAAAACCCGCTGACGGCGCGCGTGATCGTGAATCGCATTTGGCATCATCACTTCGGACGCGGCATCGTCCCGACACTCGATAATTTCGGCAAAATGGGCGAGAAGCCCACGCATCCCAAATTGCTCGATTGGCTCGCCGTCGAGTTCATGGATCGCGGCTGGAGCATTAAACAGATGCACCGCCTGATGATGAATTCGGACGCCTACCGGATGTCCTCGCAGTTCGGAAACGAAGGCGATCTGGCGAAAGATCCGGATAACGAATATCTCTGGCGCTACCGCATTCAACGCCTGGACGCGGAAATTGTGCGCGATTCCATCCTTTCCGTGAGCGGCGCGTTGAACCAGGAAATGGGCGGACCGGCCGTGTTTCCGAAGCTGCCGGGCGAAGTGCTGGGATCGATGAATAAAGGCATCTGGAATCTGGAAGAGGATGGCCCCAAGGTGTGGCGGCGCAGCGTTTATGTGTATCGCAAACGCGGCTTGCCGTTTCCGATGTTTGAAGTTTTCGATTTGCCGGATCAGAACATCAGTTGCGGCAGGCGCAATGTGTCGACTGTCCCGACGCAGGCGTTGACTCTGATGAACGACGAGTTTGTGTTGCGGCAAGCGAAGTTGTTCGCCGGCCGGCTGAAGGGAGATGCCGGAAGCCAAGTGGATGCCGCCTATGAAATCGCGTTGAGCCGGCCGCCCAGCGCCAATGAACGCGCGCTAGCTCTGGATTTCGTGAAGAAGGAAGGAACGGAAGGAATGGCTCACGTGCTTCTAAACTTGAACGAGTTCCTCTACATCCGATGATGTGGCGCACGCACTCCCGCGTGCCGCGTCCACACTCATGTGGACGCTTGCGCGCGAGGATATCGACATTATGAAAAATTTCTGGTCTCGCCGTGAATTCCTTTTCCGCTCCGGCTGCGGCATCAGCGGCCTCGCGCTCGCCAACCTGCTCGAGCAAGACGGCCTGCTAGCCGCCGAAACCGGTTGCGAGGCGGGCGATTCCGGCAAGAAGCCGCACTTCGCCCCGCGCGCCACCAACGTCATTTCACTGTTCATGAGCGGCGGCGTCAGCCACGTCGATACCTTCGATCCGAAGCCCAACCTGAATCGCTACGCCGGTCAGCCGATGAGCGGGAAAGGTGAAATCGTCGTTCGTCAAGGAAATCCCGGCCCCCTCATGCCAAGTCCGTTCTCTTTCAAGAAGTACGGCGAGAGCGGAATCGAGGTCTCCGAAATCTTCCCGCAAATCGCGAAACAGGTCGATAACCTTGCCCTGCTTCGCTCCGTCTACGGCCAGTCGAACGATCATGTTCAGG
>JALYXS010000516.1 GCA_030946965.1 Acidobacteriota bacterium | reverse complement strand
GTGCAGGGGAGCGGCCCCCAATACGCAAGTGTTGCCGCCGGCGCGCCGATTTACCCACACCGGCTAATTGCCTGGGTGACGCAGCCGGGCGCAATCCAGTGGCTCAACCCCGATGCGTTTGTTTCGTCCGTAGATCCGAGCACCGAAGTGGTTCATGCTGAACGAACACGCGAAACTTCGACTGGAAGCGCAGGCGTTCAACTTTTTTCAACCATCCGACTTTGCGCTTCCGCCGCTTGTCTTCGCGGGACTACCGGGAAATCGCTCCACCCAGACAGGCCTTGGAGCGCTGACCTACGCGACGGGCCCGCCGACCGAACTGCTTGGTGTTGGCTTGGGCGGAGATAGTTCGCCGCGAACGATCACCTTTCAGGCGCGGCTGGAGTTCTAGCGCGGTTAGAGAACCATCACGGGATTATTCGACTGAAGGCGCGCCTAATTGCTTCTGAGCAGTTATGCGTGTCTAAAAGTGAAACGGAAACAGAGAAGTAATCACTTCTCGGAGGAGGACGTTATGTACAAGATTTCGGTGGCCGCCCTTGGCGGTCTGATGTTTGCTGGAGTTTCCATGCTGTCGGCTGGCCCATTATTCACGCAGTGCCCGCCAGCCGGCGTAAACACGGGATGCGAATTCCTGATCACGATTGGTTCCGGGGGCGCGGCTTCGATTGCGGCCGATCCCAGCGCACCCAACAATGGACCGTACGACAGTTCCGATGACGTAATCGTTGGAATTCAGAACAATTCGACATCCACGGTATTCTCGGTGCCACTTACGGGTACAAGCAGCACGCCGCTTTTCCAGTTCGAAGGTGACGGGCCCTGTACCCAGACCCCCGGTCCGGCCGCCGGTAAGTGCACTTCGGATCCGAGCGGTTACGGCGGTCCTGGCATTACATATAGCGGAATAAGCGTTAATCAGCAGTCCGGGACAGTTAATATCGCGGGCGGAGTCGCGCCGGGAGGGACGGCTTGGTTTGGACTGGAAGGCGCGCCGACGGCTTCGCAAATCGTTACCGGCCCGCCTGTCGTGGCGCCTCCGACTGGCACTCCGGAGCCATCGTCACTGGCGTTAATGGGCGGCGGCATGGGCGCCCTGCTCCTTGCGGCGCGGCGTCGCAAAGCTTCCCGGTAACCTGGAGGTTCGAGGTGGATGCCCTTAAACGTGCATCCGCCTTTTCTGTCTATACGCTTTCCGGGTCCGGGTGAATCCACGGCTGCCGGTATGGGCGGCGCATCAAACTATCTGCCTCCTCATCGTTGACAATCCGCTGTTTCGCGGCATCCCACGTTAGCGTCCGTCCACACATCATCGATTGATTCGCCAGAATGCAACTGGCCGTCGAGATGTAACCCTGTTCAATATCCGCGACCGGCTTCCCGCGAGAATCGATTGCCGCGAGAAAGTCTTTCATGTGATAGCGAATGGCGGGCGCGACATGTTTCTCCAGCTCCTTCTCGGTCTTGTCTACGGGATACTGTTCCAATTCGTAAGTTACGTCGCGATGAAACGGCTTACCGCTTTTATCGGCCGGCGCGAAGTCGTAACCGAATACCCCAACCCGCAGGGTTCCTTTTTCGCCGTAGAATGTCGCGCCCCAAGGGTACTGTGGGTCGGGAGCTTGCCCCCATGTGCGGTGCTGCCAGATGATTTTTACTTCGTCATAATCGAAGGTCGCGGTCTGCGTATCGGAAATGTCTGCCTTACTGTTCTTATCGACTAAGATCCCTCCTTCGGACGACACGCGCTTGGGCCAGCCGAGGTCCATCATCCACCGGGTCATGTCGAACATGTGAATAGCCATGTCGCCGACGATTCCGTTGCCGTATTCCATGAACGCCCGCCACGTGCGGGGATGCACCAGCTTGTTGTAAGGCCGCATGGGCGCGGGGCCGGTCCACATTTCATAATCTAAGTTCGGCGGCGGCGTGGTGTCCGGGGGATTCCCGGTCGCGCGCATGTGGTAGTAACAATAAATTTCGACTAACCCGATTTTCCCTAGCTTGCCTGTCTTGATGAAATTATCCCGGGCTTCAACGATATGCGGAGTACTGCGGCGCTGCGTTCCCACCTGCACGACGCGATTGTACTTTCGCGCCGCGGCCAGCATCGCTTGACTCTCCACAATATCCACGCTGATCGGTTTCTGGCAATAGACATCCGCGCCCGACTTAACGGCCTCGATCATCGCGAGCGCGTGCCAGTGATCCGGAGTCGCGACCTCGACTATGTCAAGATCTTTTTCCTTCAGCATCTCGCGGTAGTCGCTATAAGTGCGCGGCCGCTTCTTCGATGCCTGCCGCGTGGCGGTCATATCGGCCGCGCTCGACAGCATGTTCGAATCGACGTCGCAAAGCGAGACTACCTCCACCGGAGCGATCTGAATCAGACGAAACAGATCGGCCTTGCCATACCAGCCGCATCCGATAAGTCCCACGCGCCTTGGCTTTTGCTGCGCACGCGCGCCAACCGAAGCGAGAGCCATTCCGGCGGCGGTTTTGAGAAAGTGGCGGCGATCCACGTTATGATCCACACTACCGCGATCGGAAAGACGGTCCATGAGAAGCAGTATATGCTTTCCCGCTTGACCCGTTAGAATGTGATCCGAGGTAACGGCATGAAGTGGATCTGGATTGCGATTTCCTTTGGCGCGCTGCTGCCAAAGGAGCACACGGCGGCACGGCGCGTCACCCTGCACCAACCGTCCGAGCTGGTGTACCGGGCCATTGC
>JALYXS010000498.1 GCA_030946965.1 Acidobacteriota bacterium | reverse complement strand
CGGTACGGTGATGTTGGCGGCGTTCGGAGAAGAAACGGTTAACGTGCCGTTGTAAACGCCGGAAGGCAAACCTGCCGGATTCACGCCGATGTTGGCGATACCGGGCGTCGCGCCGGTCACCGAGTTCACCACCAGCCAGTTCGCCGAGCCATTCGTCGTCGCCGCTGTTACGTTGAACGGGATCGACACGCCTCCCGCCGATATAAAGAGTTGCTGCCCCGCCGGCGGGGCTTGACCGAGCTGGAAATTAAATGCGAGGGACGCCGGGCCGGCGGTTAGTTGAGCGGCGGAGGCGACGTTCAACGTCACCGGAACATTGATCGGACTGTTTGAAGCGCCAGGAACGGTGATCAACAAATTTCCCGTGTAAGCGCCGGGAGGGAGCGATCCCGGATTCACCATCACCGTGACATCGGAAGGATTGATTCCATTCGTTCGATCCACTGTTAGCCAGTTTGACGGAGTGCTGGTTGCCGCGATCAGAAACGTTCCCGGGGCGCCTCCCGTGCTGATATTGACGGTTTGCGGCGGTACTGGCGCCCCCGACTGGGACGTGAAGGTGAGAGCGGTGGGGCTGGCGGTTACCTGCGTTTGCCCCGCCACAATGACCGTTACTGGAATATTGAGCGGCGTGTTACCCGTTCCGGCGGCAGCGACCGATATCGCCGTGTTGTACGTGCCCGGTAAAAGAGTAGTTGGGTTGACCGATACGGAGAGGGTGCCAGGTGTCGTCGTGCCGCTCTGGCTGACGATCAGCCACGGCGCGGAGGGGGGAGCGGACGCTGAAAACTGGAAATTGGCACCGCTGCTCGTGACCTGGACCGTCTGCGCGGATGAAGTCGCGCCTCGAGATTGCACGTTAAACGACAGGGTAGCCGGGCTGGCGGCAATGTTTTGCGCGCGGGACATTCCGGCGGACGCGAGGAGAAAAGCGGTCCAAAAAGCGACTAGGCGCAAGAAACGGCTGTGCATGTTATGGTCTCTCACCAGATGGTATATCACGACCCGATGACGTGATTGGTTTAAGCTGCCGCTCTTAGCGCGTCCAGTTCCGATTGCGTTTTAGGATCGCTCAACCGCCGCGCTCCGCTGTAAAATGCCAGTATGTTCGCGCGCAGATCGGGCATCAATCCCGCGAATTTCCTCGCCGCGAACTTGTCGAGAAGCTTGGCATAAGTCTTGTCCGCCAGCGAGTACTCTTCAAAGTGCGCCGGCTTACCCGTATCGAAGTCGAGATCCGCCAATTTCAGCGTTCCATGCTCCAGGCTTCCAAGGTTTTGCCGTGTATTGTCCACGCTCGCTTCGAAACTTTTCTGAAACAGCAGTTCGGCGGGCGCCGTGGGCAGCTTGAATCCGAGCGACCGGAAGGGACCTGCTTTGGGAATAATCTTGAAGAGAAATGCAATGAACCGCGCGCCCAACCCCGGTTTCTCATACGACTTGCCCCAATCCTTCTCGTAACTGGATCGGGAAAGCGTATAGAGAAACTTTTTTCGCGTGATGCCCGGCTCGGCTCTTGCAATCTCGCTCTTCTTCGCGGCCCAGGCCGCCTTGGTGAACTCCGGGATTAATTCGCTTACCGTGCGCCGGTATGTCCCGAGCGTCAGATCCAGCGCGCCGAATACATCCGTCAAATGCAGGCCGTAGGTCGCCTCGAAAGCTTTTTCCAGGAGCGGTTTCGAAACTTTGAAGCCGATAAAATCGTGGTACGACTTTGGAGCGTAGCTTCCACGGGCCACTTGCAGGACGTCGAATCCAAATTCGGTCCGGATATGGTCGATGGGGTTCTCGGCGTACGTAACTACGTTCCCATATTTCTGCCGCATTCTCGGGTAAAGCATGGGAACCGCCTTGTTGACCGCCATCGGGTGGCCGTCGTTATCCGCCGCATAGTGCGCCAACGCGCCGAGAGCGAAGGCATATTCGTCCGGTGTCTGAGCTTCGGCCAAGAGCGATTCGACAAAATGCCCGCTTCGCGCGTAGTGCACCAGATCGCTGAAGAACTTGCTGCCGAACGGATAATAGCCGACGTCCTGAATGATGGAACCGCCATAAGCATATGCGTGCGCCTCGATCAGTTGATCGGACGTGGTTTGCGGGAATTTGCGCAGAATCGCCTGCTTAAAGCCGGCCTGCCTGGCGCCTGATTCCCACAAAGAGTCGATAATAGCTTCATGGGTGAGGACTGAGTAGCCGTAGCCTTTGGATCCTGACAACGTCAGGGCCACCAAAGCGTACAGCAGAGTTGCGAATCGCACAGAGTTAATCATATGATGCGAAAAGTCTGAAGCGGTGGTATGCCTTGAAAGCTATTTATCTCGCCGCCGCGCTTATTGTTCTTAAGTCGTTTATCCTCCCGTCGTCCGCCGGGGCTCAAAATCAATGGGGCGGTATCTCCGGCGAAGTCGCCGACCTGACGCAAGCCGCCATCCCTAACGCTCGCATCCAGGTGTTTTCTCGAGCCACAAGGGACGTGATCGAAGCTATTTCTTCCTCCAGCGGAACATACTCGTTCTCGTTTCTGGCTCCCGGCGTCTATGACGTTCGGGTGTCCGCCGCCGGATTCAAAACCCTCTCATATCCGGACGTCACCGTGGAAGCTGAAGATTTGATCGACCTTCCTCTCACTCTCGAGCTTGGCGAAATCAGCGAACGGGTTTCGGTCGCTGGCGATCGCGATCAGTTGCAAACCTCCTCCGCATCCCGTTCGCAGAAATTCGATCCGGGGAATATCAAGGCGCTTCCCTTGATCGGGCGGCAAGCGTACAACCTGATCAGCCTCACGCCCGGCGTTCTGTTTACCCAGGAGCAGTTCGGAGCTAACGCATTCAGTGGCTTGCGAAGTTGGGACGCCAATGGGAAATACGTCATCAATGGCGGCAAGGAGGAAACCAATCAATTTCTCCTGAACGGCGCGCCAGTCAGCCTGACGGGGCGCTGGCAAATTTCGCCCAACGTGGAAGCCGTGCAGGAACTGCGCGTTATGACGAACACCTACGACGCTCAGTTCGGCAGAACCGGCGGAGGCACCGTAAACACGACTCTTCGCGCCGGCGGCAACACTTGGCACGGCACGGCGTTCGAGTTTCTGCACAATGCCGTGTTCGACGCGAACTCGAGCGAGAACAATCGCGAAGGAGCGGGGCGCGGCA
>JALYXS010000489.1 GCA_030946965.1 Acidobacteriota bacterium | reverse complement strand
CATACGGGCAACCGTGCCAATGCAACGGAGCCCGTTCCAGGCGCTCACCCGCAAGCCGCGCGTGACACAGATAACAGTGGTTTAGATCCTTGACTGCCTCGGGAACCGGAGTGATCCTTACAAGACGCTCCCACATGCATAGGGAACGGCCCTCCCGCTCACATTCGGTGAGACTGGCCAAAGCGCCTTGCGCCGCTTCGGCTTGCATCAGAGCCGAATACACACGGGATTTCAGCCGGGATGACGCACGGGGCTCCTCGAGCCCAGTGGCCTGTTGCGCCAGTAGTCCAAACCAATCGTCAACGGGGTCTGTCATTTATCCCATCTCCTTTTAAATTGCTCCCGAGCGCGGGCGAGAAGCCGCTCCATGCCTTTTTCCGTCTTGCCCGCCATCAACGCCATCTCCTGGGTGCTGCGCTTATCCCAGTAGCGCCAGAGCAGCGCAACGCGGTAGTCCTCCGGCAGACTGGCCATGGCACGGCGGATGCGCGCCTCCAGCGCTTCGCGATCGAGAAGTTCATCCCAATGCGGATCGAACTGCAGCTCCGGAATTTCCGGGGCGTCGTCTTGAAGCAGTCCGCGCGCCCCGCGCAGCCGCGCGCGATAGTGGTCCTCCACCTTGTGCCGCGCAATTCCCAGCAACCAACTTCGTAAGGTCGACTCTCCGCGAAACTCGGATAGCCGCTGCCAGGCGGCAAGAAAGATCTCTTGTACGACATCCTCGGCCAGATCGGCCCACGGAAAGAGGCGGTGATGCACATAGGCGTACAACGCGTCGGCATGCAGGGAGACAAACTCAGCCGTGGCCTTTCGATCCCGCCGGAGAACGGCGCTAACCAGTTCCCGGTCGCCGTCTACCGGCATTCGAGCCGATACATCTGTAGCAGTTGTCGAAGATCGATGGGAAAACCCCCTCACTTAGTCGAAAATATTCACCGCGTCTGGCTCTCGGGATCGAGCAGCGCTTCCAGACGCTCGGCCGTTAAGCCGCTACGCTCGATGGCAACTTCGCGCACTGTCCGATTGCTTTGGTACGCTTCCTTCACCAGAGCCGCCGCCCTTTCATAGCCGATTTCAGGCGCCAGCACGGTTCCCATGGCAAGCGACTGCTCGATGAAAGACTGCGCCCGTTCGCGGTCCGCCTCCAGTCCGGCCACCAGTTTCTCCGCGAAGTTGTTCGACCCGGAAGCGAGCACTTCAATGGATTCGATCAGGTCGTAAGCCATGACGGGCATCATCACGTTCAGCTCGAAGTTACCCGCCGCCGCGCACCACGCGATGGTCGCATCGTAGCCGATCACTTGCGCGCAAACCATCAATAGGCTCTCGGCGATAACGGGATTCACCTTGCCCGGCATGATGCTCGAGCCCGGTTGCACGGCGGGAAGCCGGATTTCGCCGAAACCGCATCGCGGCCCTGAGCCGAGCCAGCGAATATCGTTCGCTATCTTCGTTAGCGCGATCGCGTACGTGCGCAAAGCGCCGCTCAGGAACGCCACGGCGTCCTTGGCCGCCTGCGCTTCAAAGTGGTTGCGCGCTTCCACGAACGGCAGCCCGGTCCGGCGCGCCAACTCGCTAATCACTTCGGCGGCGAAACCTTTAGGCGCGTTCAGTCCCGTGCCAACGGCGGTGCCCCCCAGCGGAAGTTCATAAATTCCTGGAAGCGCCGCTTCAATGCGTTCCACCGACGCTTCCACCTGCCGGGCGTATCCGCCGAACTCCTGTCCCAACCTTATGGGAACGGCGTCCTGCAGATGCGTGCGGCCGATTTTGATCACATCGTCGAACTCGCGGGATTTTTCGCGCAGTGTTTCATGCAGCTTTCGCATCGCCGGGAGGAGTTGACGCTGAAGCGATTCGGCCGCCGCGACATGCATCGCCGTTGGAATCGCGTCGTTGCTCGACTGCCCGCGATTCACGTCGTCATTGGCATGCACGCGCGCCAGATGCGCGATCACTTCGTTCGCGTTCATATTGGTCGAGGTGCCGCTGCCAGTTTGAAAAATGTCGACGGCGAATTGCGAGTCGTACTTGCCGGAAGCGACTTCTCCGGCGGCTTTCTCAATCGCGCCGGCGGTCTCGGTGGAGATCCAGCCATGCTTGCCGTTGACATGGGCGGCGCAGCCCTTGATCAGACTCAGCGCGCGAATGAAACTCCGCTGGAAACGCAAGCGGCTGATCGGGAAATTCTCGATGGCGCGAGCGGTTTGCGCGCCGTAAAGTGCCTCGACCGGCACTTGCATCGCGCCCATGGTGTCGTGTTCGGTGCGGTATCGCTCGCTCATGCCAACCATAATAGTCATGAGCGAGCGCATGAAAGAAAACCGCCTCATCCACGAGAAAAGCCCGTACCTGCTGCAACACGCCCACAACCCCGTGGACTGGTATCCCTGGGGATCCGAAGCATTTGAGGCGGCGCGCGCTCAGCAGAAACCGATCTTCCTCTCGATCGGCTATTCAACCTGCCACTGGTGCCACGTGATGGAACGCGAATCGTTCGAAAACGTTGAGATCGCGGCCATTCTGAACCGCCATTTCATTCCGGTCAAAGTGGATCGCGAAGAGCGGCCCGATGTCGATCGCATTTACATGGCGTACGTGCAGGCGACAACGGGCGGAGGCGGCTGGCCGATGTCCGTGTGGCTGACCCCGGAATTGAAGCCGTTTGTAGGCGGCACGTACTTTCCGCCCGAGAATCGCTACGGCCGCGCCGGATTTCCCGTTCTGCTCGAACGCATAGCCGCCGCATGGAAGCAGGACCGCGGCCAGATCCTCGCCTCCAGCAACGATATTCTTCAGCAGCTTCAAAAGCAGGCGGAAGTGGCTCCTTCAGGCGGCGCGCTCGACCCGGGTT
>JALYXS010000040.1 GCA_030946965.1 Acidobacteriota bacterium | reverse complement strand
CAACTGCTCCGCGCGATGCGCGTACGTGTGCCCGGCGACGATGCGCCGCAGTGCCGCGCGGCCGATTTGGCGGGCGCGTTCGGGCGTCAACCTCTTCACGTGCCCGGCGACTTCCGTTCCATCGCGCGCCACGAGCACTTCGCGATTGGGCTCAAGAAAATTTTCGATACCTTCCCATTCGTCCGTGATGAGACACGCCGCGGCGCCGGCCGCTTCGAATACGCGGGTTGGCGGGGAAAACCCGTAGCGCGCCATGCTTTCGCGGCAGACGTTCAAAACTGCCAACGGCGTCGAGTTGGATGCGTTGTGATCGCGCGTATACACGTGGTCCATGTACCGTACGTTCGCGGGCTTCGCCTTGTCTCCCCAGCCCGCGCCTCCGAGCAGATAGGCTTGTCCGGGCGATTGCTCGGCCCCGCGAAAAAAGAATTCATCGACCCGCGTTTCGCGATCGGGCAGCCGATTTCCGATGAAGGCCAAATCGGATTCGAAGCGCGGGTCCGGAGCGACGGGGAAATGAGTGGAAGGATCAAGCGCGTTATAGACCGGCACGCACTCGCGCGCGCCAAGCTTTTTGTAGGCGCGGACGACGGGATCTCCGCCGCCATACGTGAGAATGAGATCGTACTGGGGGATTAGCGGGCTAAAAGCATCACCGGCATTGCTTTCGACGCGATCGAGCGTTGCGGGAGCGTCCACGTCCCAGAAAGCGGCGAGCGCGCCGGGGCGGCGGGAGTGAAGCACTTCGCGTTCAAGAAGTTCGTCGAAGATACCGATGCCACTAGCTTTTACGATCAGGTCCGCGGCGCGGGCCTGTTCGAGAGCGGCATAAACCGCGTCTTCGTTTTGCGCCGGGTAGACGACAACCCGGCACCACGTCGGATTCTCCGCAAGGTCGCGATGTTGCTGGCGATCGTAGGCGTCCGGCTCGTAGAAGGTAACGCGATGGCCTCGGGCGTCAAGCGCGCGGATGATGCCGCGATAATACGTGGCCGCGCCGTTCCAGTAGGCGGACGTGATGCTGGAACCGAAAAAGGCGATATTCATTTTTTAGTTTTCCTGAGCATTTGTAGCGTGGGCACGAGTGACCGCGCCACAAATGCTCATCAATTCATCGACGCGGTGAGCGCAAGTGTGCCGGGAGCGGATTGTTTCCAGACCGTGGTTCGCGATTTTGCGCGCCTTTTCGGTATCGCCAAGTAAATTGGACAACCGCCCTTCCATCTCCTCTCCATCCCTCGCAACCAGGAAGTCGTTGCCCGGCGAAAACAAGCCCTCCCGGTCGTCCCATGGCGCGCTAACCAGCGGAATGCCACACGCGAGCGCTTCAAAAACGCGAATCGTTGGAATGCCCGGAAGCGCCGTCGCATAAGGGCGGCGCGGCACATGAACCGTCATGCGGAATTTCGCGAAAACATCCGGCGCCTCAAAATTCGGCAACCATCCCCGGTACTCGATTCCAGCATCCGCTAGAGCGGCGCGAGCGGAATCGGGATACCGCACTCCGTACACGCGGGCTTTCAGCCGGAGAGCCTTTACGGGACCAAGTAGAAATTCCTGCAGCTCCGCGGCGCGCTCGTCATCGCCCCAATTGCCGATCCAAACAAGGTCGCCATCATAGCCATGGTTCTCGCGAGGACAAAAAACATTCGTATCCACCGCCTCATGCCAGGTCCACGCCTGCTTGGCCCATCCACGCGATAGATACAAATCGCGAATCACGTTCCCGAACGCGAGAACGCCATCGTAATGATGAAGATCGTAACGAGCCACGCTCGCGCAATCGGTGGCAGCCCGATGATGCGTGTCATGGAAGAGCAGCTTGTAGGTGCTCCCGCTCCGTGCGCGATGCTCCCCGATAGCGCGCACCAAATCGTGATCGTTCCATTCATGCACGATTACGATATCAGCGTTATGGAGCTCGGTTGCAAGGTCAAGTGTGGCTGCGTCGTAACGCGTTACGTCGATGCCCGGGTAAGCTGTCCGGAATGCGCGAATGGGAGCCTCCCCGCGTTCCGCGATCAGATTTTGCAGACTCCAGGCATTCTCCGGTTCAAAGATTCGCACCGCATGTCCGCGGCGCATCAGTTCAGTCGTAATTCCACGCAGGAAGTGCGCATTGCCGTGATTCCAATCCGACAGAATGGAATGGCAAAAAATCAGGATGCGCATAATGATGACATGGCCGCCAGCCGGTGGGCGGCGGCGTATCCTTCCACGTATCCCGCCGCCATGCGCTTTGGCGTGAATCGGGAAGCGCGCCGAACTGCCCGGCTGGCCATTTTTTTGCGCCAACCTTCGTCGGCAATCAACGATTGCAAGGCCGATTCAAGCTGCTCGTCGTCGTTAGGCGCCACGAATATTGCCGCGTCGCCCCATACCTCGCGCAGACTCGCGATGTTGCCCAGAACTAGCGCGCATCCAGAAAGCGCCGCTTCGAGAATCGACAATCCGAATGGTTCGTACCGCGCGGGCAGACAATAAATGGAGGCGCGCGCGTACCAGCCGGCAAGTTCCTCGGAAGAAATACGGCCGAGCATGGTAGCGGATTTGGAAGCGCCACCCTCTCCCGCCAGATAAACGGGCCAGGAAAGAAGTGGTGCGACGCGATCGAGAGCCGCGATATTTTTGCCTTCATCCCAGAGCCGGCCGGCGGCAAGGATAAACGGTTCTTTCAACGCCGCGCGGCAAGGCAGATCCGCTCCATTTGACACAACAACTGCTTCGCCCGAAAAATTGTACTGCTCGCGCAAAGCATCGAGCATCGCGCGAGTCGGGGCCGTGACCAGACCTGCCGCATCCAGTGAGCGCTTCACTTCCGCGCGATAGCGCTCCCACTCCGGCGGAGCTTGCTCGCGCTTCACCGCTTCCCACCAGGAGAGCACGCACGAGTGTCCCGTGATTAACGCCGGTGCGCTCCAAGGCAACGCTCCATGAACGAGCGTGTTCAAGTGAACGGCGTCGGGCTTGATCTTGGCTTCGAGTGAAAGCAGCCAATCGCCCGCGCGGCGCACATCGTCCCACGGATGATCCATCCACTCCAGCTTGAAGCCGCTTTCGAAAATTTCCAGGTTCGGAATCCGCCTGGCTTCCCGCCATTGGCCTGCGTCCAATTTGTGCCCCATGGTGGCGAGTGAAACGCGCGCGCCATGGGCTTCCAGCGCGCGGGTCAGGCCGAGTGCGAAGGTCCAGACGCCGCCGATGGTGTCGGCGCTCATCAAGATCGAGTTCAAAGCTCGATCTGGCATAGCGGCATCGGCTGCTGCTCCTGCACGTCGCTGAATTGCGCGAAAGAATTCAGATAAAACTCGTGCGCGCGCTCCCAGGCGCGGTCGTCGGGAGCGCCCCAACGGCGCGTGTAATCCGGCGATCCGGGATACGGAAACAACGGCACCGGCTCATTGGCCCACACTCCGGATGCGCGCAGATGGTCGCGCCAAGCCGTGAGCTCGGCGGGATCGTCATAGCGGCTTTCAAGCAAATTCGCCTGCACAAACGGGACCCGGCTCTTGGCATAAATTAAACGCTGGGCTAGCCCTTCGGTCGACATCTTGCACTTCTTATCGAGCAGATCGCGTCCTTCTTCGGTGATGCTTTCCACACCCGCTTCGATCGAAACGCAGCCGGCGCGGCCGAGCAAATCGAGCATCGGCTCATTCCACAAATCGATTCTGGTCTGCACGCCAAACTTGAATTCGCGCGCGGCGAATGCCTCGAGTAGTTCGCGATTGGGCAGAAAAATTTCGTCGATGAAGTAGATATATTCGACGTCCTGCGCGAGCAAGCGATCGAGTTCTTCGAGCACTACCGCAAGCGGACGCCGGCGGAATAAATTACGAAAATTATCCTTTGCACAGAACGTGCAGTGGTACGGACACCCGCGCGAAGTCTCCATCTCCGCTCCCGGTCCGGTGGGTGGCGCATCAAACCGGTGATGGTGATGTTTATGCTTCGCGACGATCTCGTCCGGCCACGCCAGCGCGGGCAGCGCGGCCATGTCCGAGGCGTGCGAAGTAGTTTGCACTACCGGTTGCGCGCGCGCGAATCGGGGCAGAATCTCTTCGCACTCGCCCATCACAACTACATCGACGCCCAGTTTCCGCAGCGTTGCCGCCGGCGTGGTCGATGCGTGCGGACCCACCGCAATCGTCTGGCGTGCGAGCCCCGTAAGATCCTGCAAACTCTGTTGCGGCACGCGCAGCTCGGGCGGCGCGCAACGCCAGAATAGATAACTGGGAGCGGTCGTAACCACCAGAAAATCCGCGTGAAAGTCCGCTACGCGTTCCCGAATCTCCTCGCGCGAAAGATTCTCGATCTGCCCGTCGACAATCCGCGCCTCATGCCCCTCACGCTCGAGCAGCGCCTTCGAGTAGCCGTATTCCAGCGGCAGATGCGGTTCGCGGCAGCCGAAGTAAATGCTGCCGTCAAACGTCCAGTTGGGATTGAGAAGTAGATATTTCATAGGGTCTTCCCGCCACCGCGACCGCCGGAAGCGCCATTCCACGGCTTTCGAGCAACCATTGAAACAAATTCTCCACGCCTTGGCGGACGGGAACTTTCGGCGCCCAGCCCGTGGCGGCTGTAAACTTTCGCGTGTCGGAAACGTAGTAGCGCTGATCGCCGGGCCGCCAATCGGCGTTTCTGACTTGCGGTTTTTCCCCGCTCATCGAGGCAATCAGATCCATCAGTTCCAGCAGGCTGGTGGTATTGCCCAGCCCACCGCCGATATTGAAGGCCTGACCGGACAGCGTTTGCATATTCGATTGAGCCAGCAACAACGCATCCATCAAATCTTCGACGAACAGAACGTCGCGCACCTGCATGCCATCCCCGTACAACACGATCGGCTTCCCTTCAATCGCGCGAATCAGGAAGTGCGCAATCCATCCCTGGTCTTCCGTGCCGAACTGATGCGGTCCGTAAATGCAACTCATGCGAAAAACAACCGCCGGCAGGTGAAACGTGCGGGCGTAATCGAGCACGTACTGGTCGGCCGCGCCTTTCGAACAGCCGTAAGGACTATGGAAATCAAGCTTGCGTTGTTCGCTAACGCCGGTTCGAAGCGTGGAATCGGAAGGCAGATAACGCGTGCAATTCAGGCGCAGCGGAATGTCTTCCAAGCCGCCGTAAACTTTATTCGTCGACGTGAACACCAGCGGCGGCGGAGTAGAAAGCGCGCGGATGGCCTCGAGCAGGTTTAGCGTCCCGCGGACGTTGACTTCAAAATCGTGAAGAGGGTCGTCCAGACTTGTGGTTACCGCAACCTGCGCGGCAAAATGAAATACCTGGCTGACGTTACGAACGGCTTTGCGAACCGCATTGGCGTCGCGAACGTCTTCGATTGCGACCTCAAGCCGGTTGGGGAAGTCCCGCTGCAGCCGGGCGAGATTTTGCTCGACGCCGGGGCGCGAAAGATTATCGAACACCCGAACGGAATGGCCGCCTTCCAGGAGCCGGCGCGCGAGATTCGTGCCGATGAAACCCGCGCCCCCGGTGATAAGGGTTTGGCGGGGAGCGCGCTCACGCAATCGGCGATGCATTTCGGCTCGAACCGCATCCGCGCCGCCCGATTCGAGCAAACGGAACAGCAACTTGGGCGAGCCGTCCGCGCGCTTTAGCCCGTAGTAATGCGTTCGCTCGTCGTCGTTCGAAGTGCCGCCGGAGGCGTCCTGTAACTCGCGCCAGTACACGCGATCCGCCCCGGATTCCATCGCTTCGGTGAAAGCCGGCAGTTGGGCGTGCTCCCCGCGCCGCCAAGTGGACGAACCGGTGTCCGTGATCCAAATAGCGGCTTGGGATTGAAATTGGTCCAGTATTTGGCGAATCTCAGCGAGAACAGCAGGCCAACCCTTCCACGCAAAATCGGAGTTGCCCGGAAATCCTCGCACGCCGGCCGCATCGACGTTTTGCATAACACCCCGTTCGCACATGACGCGGAGCCAGTTCAGATTAGGCGGGCTGCTTCCCGCAAGCAGTATTTTTTTTCCATGCCGCCGGGCCGTTGCGGCCGCGAGCTCGATCATTTCAGAAAAAATACGCCATTCCGAATCGAGCCGCGCGTCCCACCGGCTCGGGTTATCAGGCTCGTTCCAAAGTTCGACCCACTCGAAATTTCCACCCAATCGCGCCAGCGCCGCATCGAGAAAATCCGCGTAGGATTGTGCTTGCCGGGGAGGCGACGAACTTTTCGGAGCAATCCCAAGCGGCGAAGGCGTCGCGGTGAAACAAGGGAGAACGCGAACCTGTTCCGCCAGGCGCGGCAGGAGCCACGCGTACCAGCCGTCGCCCTCGGAGCGGTTCCAATCGGCCCAGGAAATTTGCGTGCGTAGATCGGAAATTTTTAGCGATTTCAGATCCGCCAGAACGCGATCCACGCGCCCGTAATCCCCCGGCTGAAACCATTCGACGACGCCCAAATTGGGGCCAGGATCCGCGCTCATACCATCAAGCCGCGTTCCGCCAGTTCGGCGCGCGCCTCGACTCCGCGATCGATGGCGACCTGCCCGTCAAGCCACGCCGCAAGATTCTCGATGCCATCTTCCAGCGTCACCGCAGGTTCGAAACCAAGGATGCGTTTGGCGAGCGTGATGTCCGCGTAGCAATGGCGGATGTCGCCCGAGCGGTACTTGCCCTTGATCTCAGGCTGCAAATCCGGCTTCCCCAGCACCCGCGCCATGCGCCCGGCAATTTCTGAAATCATTAGAGGCCGGCCAGTAGCGACGTTCATCACCTGAAAAGCCGCTCCGGGAATTTCAAGAGCCAGTCTGCATGCGCGCGCGATATCCCGAACGCTGATCAAATCGCGTTTCTGTTTACCGTCTTCGAAAATCAGCGGCGGCTTGCCATTCAGCAAGCGCGAAGCGAAGTTGCTAAGCACGCCCGTATATGGATTCGAGAGCGCCTGATTCGGTCCATAAACGTTGAAGAAGCGCAAGGCCACGGTGTCGATTTTGTAGGCGCGCCCCACCATCAGGCACATCCGCTCCTGGTCGTATTTTGAAAGCGCATATACGGAGGAGAGCGAAATCGGCTTGGTTTCGGGAGTAGGCAAAGGAGTAAGCGGCTCGCCGTGATCGTCCCGAACTTCCCAGTCGCCCAACCGCAACTGTTCTGGCGTGCGCTCGACTGCGGCGCGAATGGTTCCGGATGAGTCTTTATAAAGACCTTCACCATAGACACTCATGCTGGAAGCGACAATCAGCCGCTCGACCCGCCGCTTGACAAGAGCTTCCAAGAGGACCGCGGTACCCAAGTTATTGATACTTGTGTACTCCGCGATTCGATACATACTTTGCCCCACGCCCACGGCGGCAACAAAGTGGTAAACGGCGTCAATGCCATCGAGAGCCGCTTCGACCGCGACGGGATCGCGAACGTCGCCAATCGTTAACTCGACATCGCGATCCAGGTAGTCCGGCCGCTTGCGCTCCGCTCCATGGACTTGAGGGGAAAGATTATCAAGAACCCGAATGCGATATCCGTACCGGAGCATTTCCTCCGCGACGTGGGAACCTATAAAACCGGCTCCTCCTGTAATCAGCAGATGCTTTCTCATCGGGATTTCGGTAAAGCTAATGCCAGCCTTAGAGTTGGGGTTCTACTACAATCCTTTTTCAAGATTGTCATACAACCCGAGGGTAAGTCACTCGGAATTGGATTGCCGTTGTCCGATAGCGCACCTTAGTGGTGTCGAAATCCGGACAATACCGGAATTTGATTTTTACGGCGCGCTTGCGCTTCTACCGAAAGGTAAATATAATCACGCAAACCGATCTTGCTCTGAACCACGGAGTTCGCATGCGTTTTCAACGTTGCTTCGCCACTATTTACGTCCTGCTGGCGTTTTGTTCGATCGCCGCCGCGCAAGTTGGATCATCCACGCTCGCTGGACGGGTCACCGACAGCACGGGGGCCATTGTACCCGGTGTGAAAGTCACCATCGTCCAGACATCGACGAATTTCCAATTTTCAAGCGTTACGAATCAGGATGGCCTGTATCGCGTTCCGTCTTTGCAGCCGGGGACCTATACTCTCAGTTTTGAAGCCGCGGGGTTCAAAAAGTTCAACCGCGAAGGCATCGATCTGCGCGCGGGAGACGTGCAGGATGTGGACGCAACAATGGAGATAGGCAGTGTCTCGGAATCTGTAGAGGTAAAAGGGAACGCGGCGCAACTCGAGACTGAAACATCCGCCACCGGATCGCTCATGGAAGGCAACACCCTGCATAAGTTGCCGCTTTACCAGCGATACGTGAACAGTACCTTGAATCTGACTCCGGGACTCTCAATGGGCGGTTATGCATATGGCGGGGATCTTGGCAGCTACCACTTGGCGGGGCAGCGCAACGGGGCGATTGGGATCTTCGAGGATGGCGTGAACGGCAACGAGCAGACAGCCGGCACCACGGTAATCAAACCGATCCAAAATTCGGTCGAGGAAGTGAAAGTTCTCACGACGACTTTGCCGGCCGAATATGGCCACTCCGCCGGCGGCGTCATTGCCGTTGTGAAAAAGAGCGGCACGAATCAACTGCATGGTTTGGCCGCCGACTACGGACGTACCCGCCGGATGCAGCACCGGCTTTTCTTCGACAACTTGAAGACGTCAGATCCACGTCCCGGCTTTCCAAACGGCATTCCGACATGGTTTATGGACCCGGAGGCGGATGTTGGCGGCCCCGTCTTCATTCCGAAGCTCTACGATGGGCGCAACAAAACATTCTTCTACTTCGGCTATCAAAAGTTGATCGAAAAGAAAGCCGCGCAAGTGATTGTGAATACGCCGACGGCTGCGATGAAGGCTGGCGATTTGAGCTTCGGTGGCGCCGGCTATCCGATCTTCGACCCGGCGACGACGCGATTCGTAAATGGGGCTTGGGTACGCGATCCGGTTCCGGGGAACATTATTCCTCAAACCCGCATCGACCCCGTCGCGAAAAAAAT